>NZ_JBHWIY010000007.1:275416-283173 GCF_042731715.1 Streptomyces sp. NPDC059832
GAGGCCGAGACCGGAGGGCTCTCGTCTGAGCGGGCCACACTGTTTCACTTCGGTGCGATCCGGGGGGCGGCACAGCGCTCGGCGGAGGCCGCCGAGCGCGACGACCACGAGTCGTTCGGCCGGGCCGATGCGGAGTTCCATCAGGCGATCGGCGCGGCAGCTGGGAACGCGTTCCTCTCCAGCCTGGTCGACGCGATCCAGCGGCTGCAGCGACAGGTCACCATCGTGGCCCTGGCCGACTCCGCACCGGGATCACTCGCCGGGGCCGCGGAGCAGCACCTGGCGATCCTGGAAGCGATCGGGGCCGGTGAGCAGGAACAGGCCGCCGCCCTCATGGCCCGCCATATCGACACGACGGAACTCCAGGTCCAGCGAGAGATCCGCAATCGCATTTTCGCCGCTCCCGCCGCTCCCGCCGCTCCCGCCGGCCGGGACGGGGCGTGACCGCGGACGACAGCCTCGATCAGTAGCGCCCCGCCGCCCCGCCCCGCCGCCCACACCGGAAACGACCGGGCGACGGGGCGGTCGAAGCGTGCCGGGGTCGTGAACCGCACCACCGACGCGTCTCGTTCCCGCGAAGCGAATCCGTAGAGGCCGACGAAACTCTACCGACATGTATCAGATCTATTGCCTCCCTGGTTCAGGCAATAACTCCGTCTCATCTCTTGACATGCCGTCGCGCGCGGACTTCCATACCCCAAGGTGCCCTGACGGGCGAACGCTGAGGGGAAGCGGTCGCCCCCGAGAGCAGCAGGACTCTGGGAAGAGTCTGAACCATGTGACGGATTCGGTGGACGGTCGGCAGCGGGATTCCCTCTCTCGTCTCGGTACGAACAAGACAGCGACTCGGTACCGCCCCCGGACAACGACGGGTAGGGGAAGTTGGACATGATGCGCAATCCGATACTCACGAGAACCGCCGCCCTCGCAGGTGCTCTCCTCCTGGCCGGGTGCACGGCCGGCACTTCCGGTACGAGTGCGTCCAAGGGCGACGGCGACAAGGTCACCCTGACCTTCCTCACCTTCGAAACGCCCAACCTGGACGCGAAGTACTGGGACACCGCGATTGCCCGCGCCTCGGCGAAGGTGCCCGGGGTGACGATCAAGAAGCTCGTGTCGCCCAGCGCCGACCGCACCGGGTACGCGAAGCAGCTCGACAGCACGGGTCAGTTCCCGGACGTCATGATCGGCCTGAACCCCGCCGGATTCGCCGAGGCGGGCAAGCTGTCACCGTGGACGGACAAGGAACTCGCGACGTACGAGAACCCCCGCGCCAACACCTATGACGGCAAGGTCTACCAGCTGCCTTACGCCGCCCAGACGACGCTCGTTTACTACAACAAGAAGGACTTCGCGGCCGCCGGCATCGACGCACCGCCCCACACGTACCGTGAACTGCTCGACGACAGCGCCAAGTTGAAGAAGAAGGGCATCAACCCCTTCGTGGTCGGCGGTGGCGGCAAGGATTCCTGGGCCGACATGTTCCCGCTGATCTGCACGGTGGCCACCGACGTCTACAAGAAGACGCCGGACTGGCTGTCCCAACGCGCCAAGGGCAAGGTCAAGTTCACCGACCCGGCGTTCGTCGCCGCCGCCCAGAAGGTCGCCGGCCTCGCGGACAAGGGATACATCGACCGCGCCGGCCTTTCCCGCTCCTACGCGGACACCGAACAGGCCTTCCGTGACGGAAAGGGCGCGATGTATCCGATGGGCAGCTGGTTCTCCGCCTCGGCCGACGCGAAGAAGCCGGACTTCGACACGGGCGTCTTCGCGTGGCCCACGGACCAAGGGGCCCCGGCACTCCCGGGCGTCCTCGGCGGCGGGATGACGGTGAGCTCCAAGGCCTCCGACGTTCCCCTGGCCAAGAAGTGGGCCAAGGCCTTCATGGAGGACCAGAAGAACCTGGACGCCGCCGTCAAGGCCGACGGGCTCATCATCGACATCAAGGGCTACAGCCCGCCCAGCACCATGGGTCCCGTCTACAAGAAGACCGTGGCGGCGTATCGGCAGGCCCAGAAGGACGACGGGATCGTCAACTCGTTCTCCCAGGAGACCGGTGACGGTTCCCTGCCGCCCGGCCTGGCCGACAAGGCCGCGGCCGGCGTCCAGAATCTCCTCGGCGGCCGCATGACAGCCCGTCAGTTCGGTGCCTACATGGACGAGCAGTGGGACAAGGCCACCCGATAATGCGCATACGTACCCTGACTCGACCGGAGGGTTCCGCTGCCGCGCCCGAGGCGCAGGACACGGCAGCGGTCCGATCACAGGACACCCCCGCGCGGCAGCCGTCGCGACCGTCCCGGCGCTTCCGGCCGAACGGCGGACCGGGCCGCTTCGCTCTCTTCGCGGCTCCCGGACTGCTCGCCTACCTGGCCCTCGTCCTGGTGCCGATCGGCATGACCGCCGGCTACAGCCTCACCAACAAGAACCCCTTCAACCCGCCGACCCGGTGGGTGGGCCTGTCCAACCTCACGAGCCTGTTCTCCGACGACGATTTCCTCAAAGCACTGCAGAACACCGTCGTCATCACCGTGATCGTGACGCTGGTGACCAACGCCGGCGGCCTGGCGATCGCCCTGCTGCTCGACCGGCGCGGCTGGCTGTACAACGCTCTGCGCAGCGTGTTCTTCGTACCGGTCGTGCTGAGCGCCGTAGTGGTCAGCGTCATCTGGCAGGCGATCCTCGTCGACGACGGCCTGCTCAACTCCATGCTGCGACAGCTGGGGGTGAGCCATCCGCCGGGCTGGCTCTCCGACCCGAGCCTCGCTCTCTACACGGTCTCGTGGGTCATCGCCTGGCAGGGGCTCGGCTTCTGCGTGGTGATCTACCTGGCCGGACTGCAGGGCATCCCGCAGGAGTTGCACGAAGCGGCGGCCATCGACGGCTGCGGACCACTGATGCGGTTCCGCCACGTCACCTGGCCGATGCTGGCACCCGCCGTCACCATCAACACGGTCATGTCACTGATCGGCGGATTCAAGGCCTACGACCAGATCCAGGTGCTCACCAACGGCGGCCCCGGCCCCGGCACCACATCCACCCTCGCCTTCCAGGTGATCCAGACCGCGTTCAACGGCAACCACGTCGGCTACGCCTCCGCGATGGCCGTGGCGATGCTGATCCTGGTCGCGACCGTCTCCGTGATCGCGCTCGGGTGGCTGCAGAAACGCGAGGTGTCCGCATGAGCACGAACACGAAGACGAACCCGGACCTGAACGCGAGCATGAACAGGGGTGGAACAAGGGCGTGGATACGTCCGGTCGTCGCGCTCCTCGCCGGCCTGCTGTTCTTCCTGCCGATCTACCTCGTGCTGGTCAACGTGTTCAAGGACGGTTCGGCGATCGTGTCGAACCCGGTCGGCCTCCCGGTACCACCGACCCTGGACAACATCCAGAGCGTGCTGTCGCGCCCGGACCACCTCTTCTGGTACGGGCTGGTCAACAGCACGGAGGTCACCGTGATCTCCATCCTCGTCATCACCGCGATCTCCGCCATGCTCGGCCACTACCTGGCCCGGTCGACCGGCTTCCTGTCCAAGGTCATCATGGTCGTCCTGCTCTGCGGTCTCATGGTGCCACCCGCGGTGATCCTCACCCCGATCACCGAAGTCCTGCGCACGCTGGGGCTGATGAGCAGCGTGCCCGGACTGGTCCTGGCGTACGTCGGCTACTACATGCCGTTCGGGGTGTTCGTCTTCGCGGGCTTTGCCAAGACGATCCCCCGAGAGCTCGAAGAAGCCGCGGCGATCGACGGCGCCGGAGCGTTCCGCGCCTTCTGGCAGGTGGTCTTCCCGCTGATGCGGCCGGCCTCGGCCAGCGTGGTGATCTTCCTCGGCGTCTGGATCTGGAACGACTTCCTCAACCCGCTGATCGTCCTGGGCCCGGCAGCAGGCACCACGGTGACCGTCGGCATCTACCGTGCCATCGGCGAACACCAGGCGGACTTCGGCTCGGTCTTCGCCTTCATGTTCCTGGCGACACTGCCCATCCTCGTCTTCTACCTGGCCTTCCAGAAGCAGTTCGTCAAGGGCCTCACAGGAGGAGCGACGAAGGGTTGATATCGGCCGGTACGGCTGGGCAGGTGACGGGGGGCGGGGACCGACGCAAGCCCCGCCCCCGTCACATGTCGCGGACTTCGGACACTCGCGCCCCTTCACGCCCGTTCATGTCCTTTCACGTCCCTTCAGCGAGAGGCACTCCTCACCCCATGCACCCCACAGCACCCGTGCACACCGCCACCGCCGTCGACGCGCTGTCACTGGGTGGCGCCGCCCTGGGGAACCTGTTCCACGCGGTCAGCGACGAGGACGCGGCCGCCACCGTGGAGGCCGCCTGGAACTGCGGCATCCGTGCGTTCGACACCGCTCCGCACTACGGACTCGGCCTGTCCGAGCGCCGGCTGGGGGAGGCACTGCGCACTCGGCCACGTGCGCAGTTCACGCTGTCCACCAAGGTCGGCCGCCTGCTGCGCGCACGCGCCGGGCTGCCCGGCGACGACCTCGCCAACGGCTTCGCCGTCCCGGCCACCCACGAACGGGTGTGGGACTTCAGCGCCCGCGGTGTACGCACCAGCGTCGAGGAGAGCCTCGCCCGGCTCGGCCTCGATCGCGTGGACACCGTCTACCTGCACGACCCGGACAGCCACGAGCGCGAGGCCTTCGACTGCGCCTACCCCGAGCTGGAACGGATGCGTGCGGAGGGCATGGTCGGCGCGATCGGCGTCGGCATGAATCAGACCGCGATGCCGACACGCTTCGTCCATGACACCGACATCGACGTGGTCCTGCTGGCCGGCCGCTACTCCCTGCTCGACCAGAGCGCTCTGGCCGCACTGCTGCCGCTGGCGGCGCAACGCAGGGTGCCCGTGCTGGTCGGCGGGGTGTTCAACTCGGGCCTCCTCGCCGATCCCCAGCCGGGCGCGACCTTCGAATACGCACCGGCCCCGGCACACCTGCTGGACCGGGCGCTGGCTCTGCGCACGCTGTGCGAGACCTTCGGGGTTCCGCTGCGGGCAGCCGCCCTGCAATTCCCGCTGGGGCACCCGGCGGTCGCCGGTGTGCTGCTCGGGGCACGCAGCGCCGCCGAGGTGACGGACGCCACCGCGGTGATCAGCCACCCCGTACCTGAGGAGATGTGGCTCGCCCTGCGTGCCCAGGGTCTGCTGCCGCCGGACGTGCCGGTGCCTGTACCGACATCGATCTGAAACTCAATTCGCTGGAACACGCACACAAGGATGGTTGCAGAATGCTTGACAGGAGAAACTGCCTTTCTTTGTTGGCGGCCGCCGGAGTCGGAGCGAAGATCGCTCTCGAACCCACGGTCTCGCGAGCCCAATCGCTCGACGCAGGGGTTACCGGAGCCAGTGGCCAGGCTGCGGAACTCAGCCGTGCTCTGCGCGAGTTGCACGGATCCCTCCTGGTGTCGGTTCGGGAATATGACGGCACGACGCTGCGCCGGGCCCAGCAGTTCGACGGCGACCTGCTGACCGACGGACCGCGACAGTGGCAACTGAAGTGGGATACGCGGCGGGTACCCGATGGCCACGGGTGGGATGTCACCCTGACCTGCACCCTGGAGAAGGGGGCGGCGGAACAGACCGCGATCTCCGTGGATTTCCCCTTCGAGAGCTGGGAGACCGCCAACTACGTGATGATTCCCGGAATCATCTACAACGGCAATCGCTATCGCGCCATCGGCAACGGATACAATCCGGACTATCCGGCCGACATGTACTACAACCCACGGACACCGCTGACGATATCGAACAACCCGCGACTGGCCGTCGATGCTGCGGCGACCTCACGGATCGAGCTGGAGACGTGCAATACTGCCGCCCCGGCGATGAGCTTCTTCTCGCCCAAGTCCGGAAAGGGCTGGATCGTCCTCACCGAGCAAGGAACCCGCCTGGGAAACAGTGGGCTCTCGGTCGAGGAGAGCGCGAGCAGGGAAAGCTGTGAATTCAGCATCTCGGCACCGGTCATGCGCCGTCAGGCGGCAGGTTTCGGCGACTTTCGGCCGAGCGGTGACAGTGCGTCGAACTGGGCCCCCGGTGACGCGGTTTCGATTCGCTTCCAGGTTTTCACCTTCGATGCCGACGGAATTCCGGCAGTCCTGCAAAAATTCATGGATGTGCGAAAGTCGCTCACCGGCCCCACCGTGCCTCGCAACCTGCTTCCGATGAGTAAGCTGGCCGAGCTCGGCACCAACATCTGCCGAGGAAATTTCACAGAGACCAAGGCAGGCCGCTACTACCTGCCGGAAAACTCCAGGCACTTTCAACTGGGTTGGGTCAGCGGAATGATCAACACCTACCCCATGTTGGCTCTGAATGACCCGACGGAACGGGACAGGGTCTCCGAAGAGCTTGACTTCATCTGTTCCCGCATGAAGGGGCAGAGTGGATTCTTCTACGGCTTCATCAGCGAAGACGGCGAGATCCGATCGGAGAAGGCCCACCCCGACTTCCCTGCTGTGCAGGCGATGGTGCGCAAGAACGGAGACGTGCTCTTCTGGCTGATCAAGCACGTGATGCTCCTGAAGGCACAAGGGCACGGCGACACCATCAAGGAATCCTGGGAACTGTCCGCGGCCGGTCTGGCCGAAGCATTCACCCGGACCTGGCGAAAGCACGGAGAATTCGGTCAGTACATCGTTCCCGAAACAGGCGACATCGCCGTGTACAACTCGACGGCCGGCGCCATCGCTCCGGCCGGGCTCGCCCTGGCAGCTGAATACTTCCACCGTCCGGACTGGTTGACCGCGGCCGAGGAAGCAGCCGAGTTCTACTACGATCGCGACATCAAGTCCCGTGGATTCACCAGCGGAGCGTGCGCGGATATTTCACAGGATGCGGACTCCGAAACGGCGTTCGGTCTCCTGGAGTCATTCATGGCGCTGCACCAGTACACCGGAAAGAAGATATGGCTGAATCGCGCCGAGGTCCAGGCCGCTCTGTGCTCGTCCTGGACTCTTGCGTACGATCCGCTGTTTCCGGCAGGCAGTGATATCGCGCGGCTGGAGGGAAGGATGGCGGGCGCCGTTTGGGCAAGCAGCCAGAACAAACATGCCGCGCCCGGTGTCTGTACGTCCTCCGCCGACCACCTGTTCAAGCTGTATCGGGCTACTGGGGACAAGAAGTACGCTGAACTCATCAGCGATATCCAGCATGCCCAAGCCGAGGCCGTCAACATGCCGGGACACATCACCACCGACTACCTCATCGGTTCGAGCATGGAGCGGATCCAGCCCAGCGATGCCGAGGGCAAGGGTGCCGTCGGTGATTTCATCAGGACGAGAAACTCCTGGACCGAGACCAATGGTGTCTTGATGGCACTCGAACTTCCCGGAATCTACGTCCGGCCCGGGGAAGGAATTCTCATTCCCTTTGATCATGTCGAGGCCGAGCATGTCAGCGAGAGCCGTCAGGCGGCCGTAGTCCGCTTGACCAACGGAACGGCCTACGCGGCAAGGGTGTCGGTACTGGCGGAAACGGCCCGCCAATCAGCCCGCCCCCTTGGGTACACGGCGTTCCTCGACTGGCCGCAGGTCGAAGTCCCGGCAGGTGGGTCGGTCACCGTGCGGATCACGAGGAAAGGCAAGGTCGCACCTCAGGCCTGATCCGACTGAGCCTGTCCCCGTCCACGGTCTGTGACTCGCGGCAGGCAAACGGCGGAGGGGGGGGGGAGGGGTTGTCTCCCCCCCCCCCCCCTTTCCCCCCCCTCCCCCCCAACAAGAAGAACCCTCCTTCAGTTGCCCCCC
>NZ_JBHWIY010000007.1:283183-383278 GCF_042731715.1 Streptomyces sp. NPDC059832
GACTGGGAGAGGAAAAAGGGGGGGGGGGGCGCGCCTCCCTCCCCCCCCCCCCCTCCGCCGTTTGCCCCTGATGTCACTCGAGATGGAAGACCTCTTCGGCAGGTGCCCACCACTCGCCGTCGCCGGCGCTGTCCAATGGCTGCTGGCAGGGGTCGGTACGGGCCCACCAGTCCCGGGTGACCGGGCACTCGGCGACGAGCGCGGTGTCGGCCTCGTAGTCCTCGCCGGTGTACTCGAGGTAGCTGAAGAGCAGCCCGTCACGCAGGAAGATCGAGTAGTTGCCGATGTGGGCGCGCTTGAGGGTGGCGAGGACCTCGGGCCAGGCCGCCGCGTGCAAGGCGCGGTATTCCGCCTCGAGTTCCCCACGCAGGCGTATGGCCGAGGCGTAGCGTTGCACGGGCATGGTGTGGCTCCTTTCCACGAAGCACTGAGGCATTGAGACGTTGCGCCGTTGGAACCTGAATCATCGTCAAGGACGTTCCGGAGCGGCCCTGTTGGTTCGATCGGAAGTCGTCACCAGCCCGGTTGATCGAAGCCGATACCGGGGGCCGACGGCGCCCGCACCAGCCCGTCGGCACCGACCGCCGGCTCGCGCTGCACGGGGTTGGTGTAGACGAGGGACTCGTAGTAGGTGGTGTTGGGGATCGCCATGCACAGGTGGGCGTTGACCACTCCGCTGCCGTGCACCTCGGCCCGCAGGTTGTAGCTCTCGGCCAGGTGCGCGATGCGCAGGGCTCCGGTGATCCCGCCTTTGAGCTGCGCACTGGTGCGGACCCGGCTCGCCGCGCCCGCCATGATGAAGTCACCGACGTTGAAATGCGCGCCGTCGGAAGTCTCCGCGACCAGCAGCGGAATGTCGACCTGTTCGGCCAGCCACCGGTGGGCGGTCACGCTGAACTCGCGCATCGGCTCCTCGTACCACAGGTAGTCCGCCTCGGAAAGCGCGCGGCCGAGGTACACCGAGTCCGCGAGGTCGAACCCGGCCGAGCCGTCGTACATGAGCGGGACGTCGTCACCGACGTGGGCCCGCAGCTTCTGGCACAGGTCCGCGTCGGCTCGCGGGTCTCCCCACGCGTGCAGCTTGATGGCGGAGTAGCCGAGCTCCAGACACTGGTCGGCCACATCGAGGTACTCCTCGACGCTGCCGAAAGTGACCGTGCTCGCGTAGGCGGGGATGGCCTCGCGGTAGGGGCCGAGCAGCCGGTGGACCGGCTGTCCGGCCGCGAGACCGGCCAGGTCCCACAGCGCTACGTCGACCAGGCCGAGCGCATAGATGGGGAGCTCCTCTATGCGGTCCAGCTCCCACAGGCGGTGCCACAGCAGCTCGCGCATCAGCGGGTCGCGGCCGAGCAGGTCCTCACGTATACGGCGGTTCACCAGATCGGCGACGATCAGCCCACGTCTCGTGTGCGCCTCGCCCACCAGGCCTTCGTCCGTGTGGACCCGCAGGATCCCGCCCACGACCGCCGGCTCCGATCCGGGCAGCCCTGCCCGCCACCGGAAGGGCGGCTGAGCGGGCAGATCGACCAGTTCCACAGTCACGTCGGTGATTCGCATGGGTGTCCTTCATGGGTGGTGGTGTGGGGTTCAGGCGTTGGGGTGGCCCGGGGTGATGCGGTGCCGGATCTCTCGTTGGAACTGGTGGGTGGTCCGGTCGATGTGGTGGGCCATGAGGGTGTGCGCGTGCGTGGGTTCGCCGGTGGCGATTGCGTGGGCGATGGCTTCGTGCTGAGCGGCGGCGTCGCGTAGGGATCCGCCCGCGAGGCCGGCCAGCCCTATGGCGGTGACCTGGTGTTGCAGGCGACGCAGGGTGTCGATGGTGGCGGCGAAGAAGGCGTTGTTGGTGGCTGTGGCGATGGCGGTGTGGAAGGTGTCGTCGGCGTGGCTGAAGGCGTCGATGTCGTCCTGCCGGGCGGCCCGGGTGGACTGGTGGGCGGCCGCGCGGACGGCTTTGACCTGGGCGGGAGTGGCGCGTTCGGCGGCCAGGCGGGCGGTGGTGGTTTCCAAGTGGCGCCGGAATTCGAAGAGTTCGTCGACCTGACGCAGATCGGCGGGCAGGAAGTGGGTCAGGGAGTGCTGCCAGGAGGACTGGTCGGGCTGGGCGACGTAGATGCCGCGGCCCTTGTGCACGGACAGCCGGCCCAGCGCGGAGAGGATCTTCACCGCCTCGCGGACCACGGTCCGGCTCATCCCCACCCGGTCGGCCAGGTCCTGCTCGGTGGGCAGCCGGGCGCCGGGCCCCAGGCCGGCCAGGACGAGGTACTCGAGGATGCGTTCGGCCGCGACCTCGTAGCCGGGACGGTAACCGGCCCCGTCGCCCGGGGGTTGCGGCGCGGGTGCGGTGCTGTGGGCTGCGCGGGTCACCGGCACTCCCCTTTCACGTCGGTCCACTACTCCGTCGATCCATGTCACGGCGGTCCGGACGGTACGGCCGTCCACGTCGGGCATGAGGTTGCCGAACGACGCAGAGACGCACCATCTGCGGTATGTTTCTGATACATCAGCCAATTCGGGCTCAGTGAATCACATCCAAACTCTTGACGCCAGGATCCGGTGAACTCAGACTCGTTCCGTCCCGCGCCGACCACCTCGCCCCACCTCTCACCGGGGCGACATCCTTCTCCGCCCGGCCGCAGCACCTCCGAGAGCACGGCCGTCCTGGTGGTCGACACCATCCCGACCCCCTCAGAATCAAGACAATCCCACCATGCAACCGGATATGTTCCAGATCTATCATCCGGTCATCCTCGCCCTGCTGGGGTCGAAACCTTCTGAAAGGGCAAGCACCTTGGACGACATCAGGCTCGGCGTCATCGGCCTGGGTAATCGCAGCGACCTGGCCGACCTGGCCCACCGGCCCGGTTCGGGCTCACTGGTGGCCGCCGCCTGCGACCGCGACCGGCAGTTGCTGACGCGTGCCGAACAGCGATTCGGCACCCGGGTGCGGACCGCCGCGGATCACCACGAGCTGCTCGACGCGGGACTCGACGGCGTGCTGGTGCTGACTCCGGACCACACGCACGAGGAGATCGGCCTGGACTTCCTTCAGGCCGGTGTACCGGTGTTCCTGGACAAACCGATGGCGATCACCACCGAGGGGTGCGACCGGCTGCTCGCGGCGGCTCACCGGCATCGGACCCCGCTGTACGTGGGCCACAACATGCGCCACATGCCGGTCGTGGTGGCCATGCGTGAACTGATCGTCAAGGGGGCGATCGGCGAGGTCAAGGCCATCTGGTGCCGCCATTTCGTCGGCCACGGCGGGGACTTCTACTTCAAGGACTGGCACGCGGACCGACGCCGCACCACCGGCCTGCTGCTGCAGAAGGGCGCGCACGACATTGATGTCATCCATTGGCTGGCCGGCGGCTACACCCGGCGGGTGAACGCCATGGGCGGGCTGACGGTCTACGGGGACATCGACTCACACCGCGACCGCAGCGGGGAGCGGATGACCGAGTGGCTGTCGACGGAGAACTGGCCGCCGCTCAGCCAGACCGGTCTCCACCCGGTGGTGGACGTGGAGGACCTGAGCATGATGCAGATGCAGCTGGACAACGGAGTCTTCGCGAGCTACCAGCAGTGTCACTACACCCCCGACTACTGGCGCAACTACACGGTGATCGGCACCGAGGGGCGGCTGGAGAACTTCGGCGACTCGGAGGGAGCGGAGGTCCACGTGTGGAACCGCCGCTCCGACGGCCGCGCCGAGGCCGATCTGGTGGTGCCCGTGCACACACCGACCGGCACGCACGGGGGCGCCGATCCCGTGCTGATGGCGGAGTTCCTGCGGTTCGCACGGGACGGCGGAGCCACCGTCACCTCGCCCGTCGCGGCCCGCGAAGCGGTGGCCGCCGGCTACGCGGCCACCATGTCGTTGCGGGACGGCGGCCGGGCCGTCGAGGTCGCGGCCCCGGACCGGGAGTTGGCCGTGTACTTCGGGCACGGCCAGAGCTGATTCGGGCAGGCGGAAGCCGGCGGAATCCCGTCGGCCCTCCGGCACTCGCTTCAGGTGGCTCCGGTCCGGAAGGAATACGGACCGGAGCCACTTGGCAGTCCGGAGGTCAGTCGGTCGGGCCCAGATCCGGGACGTCGCAGAGCTCGATCCGCTCGCCCGGCCGGTGCAGTTCCAGGATCACGAGTTCATTTCGGCCGGCCCGCCACACCGGGGCGGGGGCGTACAGGGTGCACTGGGGTCCGCGGTCCCAGTAACGGCCGAGGGCGAAGCCGTTCAGCCACACCTGGCCCTTGGTCCAGCCCGGCAGGGCCAGGAAACCGTCGGCCGGTTCCGGTACCTCCAGCGTCGCACGGTGAAAGGCCGGGCCCTCGATCCGTTCGGCGGCCCCGAACCGCAGGCCTGCCAGATCGGTCAGCGGGAGGGGGCGGATCTCCCAGTCGAACTGGTACTGGCCGTCGATCCGGACGCCGCCGCTGATGCCCTTGCGATCCTCCAGCAAGGGGCCGTAGTTGATCCGTCCCATGTTCTCCACCAGCAGGTCGAGTTCGGCACCGGTGTCGGGGACGTTGATCGGCAGCGCGTCGAGCGACCCTGTCCGCTCCAGGACGCCCAGCGGCACTCCGTCGAGGAACACCTGGGCCCGGTCCGCGAGGCCGTGCACGCGCAGGGTCGAGTCGGGGAAGGAGCCACGGAGCCACGTGCGGTAGTGGATCAGCCCCAGTGACTGGCCCAGCACCTCCATCGGTTCCGGTGAGAGCCGCTGCCGAGGAGTGGAGAGCACGTCGAGGCAGTCCGCCAGCGCCACCGCACCGTTCGGCCGTACCGTCTGCGGGGCGAGCCGGTCCGGTGTCGCGGGTATCGCGTACGGGATCGGGCCACGGTGCCGCTCGATCACCGCGCGGAACGCGTGGAACTTCTCGGTCAGCTCGCCGGCCTCACCGACCGGAGCGTCGTAGTCGTAGCTGGTGCAGGTGGGCTGGTAGTCGGTCTCGTTGTGGTTGGCTCCGTTCCACCACCCGAAGTTCGTGCCGCCGTGGCCCATGTAGAGGTTGACCGAGGCGCCCTGAGTCAGCATCCGATCCAGCTCCCCGGCGGCCTCGTCCGCGTTCCGTACATGGTGGTGCTCGCCCCAGTGGTCGAACCAGCCGTGCCAGTACTCGGAGCACATCAGCGGGCCGGTCGGCTGGTGGCGGCGCAAGGTCGCGAGTGACTCCTCGGGCTGTGAGCCGAAGGTCGCGGTCGCCAGGGTGCCGGGCAGCATGCCCCCGCGCAGTACGCCGTCAGTGGCTCCGTCGGCGGTGAACAGCAGGCAGTCCACGCCGCGTCGGATCAGGCCCTGCCGCAGATGGTCGAGGTAGGGGGTGTCATGGCCGTAACTGCCGTACTCGTTCTCGATCTGGACGGCGATCACCGGCCCGCCCCGGCCGGCGAGCAGGGGGCGCAGGACTGGGGTCAACTGGTCGAACCAGGCGTCCACGGCGGCCAGATAGCGGTCGTCGGTGCGGCGCAGCCGCAGCCCGGGGTCGGCCAGCAGCCATGCGGGGAGGCCGCCGAACTCCCACTCGGCGCAGATGTAGGGGCCGGGTCGCACGATCACGTCCAGGTCGAGCCGGGCGGCGGTGCGCAGGAAGCGGGCGACATCGGCCTGTCCGGAGAAGTCGGTCTGCCCGGGAGCCGGCTGGTGCAGATTCCAGGCGATGTAGGTCTCGACGGTGTTGACGCCCATGGCGCGCAGCCGCAGCAGCCGGTCCTCCCAAAGTTCGGGGTGGACACGGAAGTAGTGGATGGCGGCGGAGACGATCTGGTGGGGGCGTCCGGCGCGCAGGAAGCCGCGCTCGGTCACGGTCAGTTCGGCGGTGGAACGGGGAGGGGTCACAGCTGTTCCCAGGGGTCGGGGGTGTGGATGGAGGAGGCCTCGTCGCACGTGCCGGGCCGGTGTCAGCGGGAGTCTCCGAGCGGAGCGGTGCGGTCGCCCGGCCGGCGGCACACCCCGGCCAGGTAGGCCGCGCCGAGCAGCGGGGCCTCGTCGGGCCGGTGCGCCGGGGTGATGACGACGCGTCGGTTGCGGACCGGATCGGCCTCGGCGAGCCCTGAGCGCAGCGGTTCGGCCAGGAGGTCCCAGGCCCCCGCGATGGCGCCCCCGACCACCAGAACCGTCGGTTCGAAGGCGGCGAGCAGTGGCCCGAGCACCCTTCCCAGGGCACGGAACGTCTCGGTGAACACCTCCGCCGCGGCCCGGTCCCCCTGCCGCGCCCGCCGGGCGATCTCCCGGACGTCGGGCGGCGCCGCGCCGGTCGCCCGTGCGTAGGCCCGCCGCAGGGCACACCGGGACACCGTCTCCTCCAGGGGTCCGCCCGCGTACCGCAGGTTGTGGACCCGGCCTTCGGGAGGGATCCCGGGGCCGTGCCGCAGTATCCGGCCGTCGCGCAGGAAGCAGGAACCCACACCGGTCCCGAGCGTGATACCGGCGACGGTGCGGTGCCCGCGCGCCGCCCCGGCCCACCACTCGCCGAGCACGAACGCGTCCGCGTCGTTGCAGAAGCTGAGCGCGGTGGCGCCGGGCAGTGATGCGGTCAGGGCGGCCCGCAGATCGACCCCCCGCAGGGCTTCGAACTTGCCGACCCCTTCGAACCGCCCGATCCCACGCTCGTAGTCGAACGGACCGGGCAGTGCCACGGCCCATGGGCCCGCGCCGAGGCCGGACAGCCGGTCGGCGCAGCGGACGAGGGCCGACAGGATCTCCTCGGCACTGCCGTTACTGTCCACCGCCTCACGGAACGAGCGGCCGGACCGGAGGCTGCGGGCGCGGATGTCGACACCGGCCGCGGTCACATGGGTGCCGCCGACCTCGAGGACCGAGATGGTGGCCTCGTCGGCGGGGCTCACCGCACCAGCGCCTTCACATAGCGCACCGGTCCCCCGCCGAGGGCCCACACCCGGTAGGCGCCGACCGCGGCGGGCACGGTCAGTGTCTCGGCGTACGCCAGCACATGGCGGTGGCCGCCACTGGTCTCCAGGAGGATTCCGTCGCCCTCCACGACGTTGAGGACGTGGAAGCGGTGGTCCGTGTCGTCGTCCGTGACGGTGTCCGGCGCCAGTGCGATCCGCCGGACCTCGAAGAACATCTCCGGGAGGCGGCCGATGACGTCCTCGTGCCAGCCGTCGCCCGAGCGCAGGGTGCGCGGCGTGGGGACCAGGTCTTTGGCCACGGCTTCCCCCGACCGGTCCGGGTCCAGGTTTTCGAACGCGTGGCCGACGTGGACCGGCCGCTGCCTGCCTTCGCTGTCCTTGCGCAGCCAGTCGTAGAGGCGAAGGCTGTACAGGTACGGCGTCGCGCTGATCTCCAGTACGACATTGCCCTCGCCGCTGCCGTGCGGGGTGCCGCCCGGGATGAGGAAGATCTGGTGCGGATCGGCGGGGAAGGTCTGGACGTACTGTTCGATGTCGAACGGCACGCCGTCGTGGAACGCCCGGTCCGCCTCGTGTCGGAAGGCCGCGACGTCGGCGTCCTGGCGCAGCCCCAGGAACACCTGCCGGCCGGGCCCGCCGAGCATCATGTAGTAGGTCTCGTGCTGGGTGTACGGCCATCCGAATACGCGGCGCATGTAGTCCGACTGCGGGTGGCAGTGGACGGAGAGGTTGCCACCGCCGACGGTGTCGAGGTAGTCGAAGCGGATCGGGAACGAGGTGCCGAACCTCGCGTGTACGTCGTCGCCGAGGATCGCCTCGGGGTGCGAGGCGACCAGTGCCTGCAGGGGCACCTCGACCCGCGGACCGTCCGGCGTACCCACCAGAATCCCGCTCTCGGGAGCGATGAGCTCATAGCCCAGCGCGGTGTTGGCCCCCTCCTGGTTGAAGCCGAACTGCTCCTGGGCCCAATGTCCGCCCCAGGAAGTGGTGTTGAAGGTGGGGCGGGTACGGAAGGGCCGCCTGGCCAGATCTGCGAGGGCAGCGCGCAGGGCGGCGCCCTCCAGCCAGGACGGGGCCTGCGCGTCCTGGGTGTCCAGCCACAGGTCGACGCCGGATACGAGGGTGTCGCGGTGCCGGTCGAGGACGGGCCAGTCGATGTAGAAGAGCCGACGGGTCGTGCCCGCCCCGGTACCGGCGGGCTGCCCCAGGTTGCGGCCGGTCCCGCCGGTGATCTGAGCCTCGGCGTACCGCTTGGGCAGGTCCGCGTACCAGAGCCGGTCGTGCGGCACCAGGGCCGCGCCCGGTCCGAAGACGACCGTTACGGTGTCGTCGGCGGCCCCGGGCTCCGGCAGCCCGGTGAAGAAGTCGGCGAGCCCGGCCCGGGACAGCGGGGCGAAGTCCAGGTCGTCCTCCAGCACTGCGGAGGCGGTCAGGGCGAGGACGTCCGGCCAGGGTGCGAAGTGCTCGCGCAGGTCGGTCTGTTTGGTCGCGACGGCACGGGCGGCCAGCGCCTCACAGATCCCGGCGGCAACCGCCTCCCAGTCCACGGCCGCCGGGCCGTCGACGGCGAGGACAAGCCCCGGGGCGAGTCCGGCGACCGCCTCCCGGTACCCGGCGCCCACCTCTGCGGAGATGCTGTAACACGGTTCGGCTTCATAGCCGCGAACTTCCGACATGACGGTGTCAGCCTTTCTGTCTTTCGCTAGGGCTTGCTGATCGTGCGGCTCAGGCCGCTCCTGCGACGAGGGCCGGGAGCACCGCACTCGGCGTGATGCCGGGTCCATGCGGCGCAGGCGCCGACCGCGCCATGATCGGGACGGTCGGAGGGCGGCGGCGACCGGGTCGCCGTCGCTCTCCGGTCCGCTCAGCCTCCCCATGGCGCTCCAGCCGCCGGTCCGGTCCCGGCCTGGTGTCCGACGGTGGGATCACGGCCGACGCGGCGATGAAGGCAGGCTCGCAGCCGCTTCAATGTCCATCTGATATTTCTGAGCTACGGATCTCCACAGCTGGAATGTATCCGATCTATGGTCTTGACGTCACGGAGCACCCCACAAATACTGAGCTTCGCCTCGCGATGGATACAAGTACCGGACCTCAGCGCCTCGGGAAACTACAGCCCCACCCCTCGACCTTCGAGGGCAGCACCAGGCTCCTCACGTTCAACGTGCCCAAGAATCTGAGTAATTTCCAGTTCTTCGCAACGGGAAGGTGCACATAAATGCTTGCTAAGTTGGCCGCGCGCTCCAGAAAGCGGGTCGTACTCGGGAGTTTGTCCGCGGCCGCCCTGGTCCTGACAGCGGCGGCGTGCGGAGGGAGCGGCGACGACAAGGCCGCCGGCGGCACCGTCCACCTGGAGTTCTGGGGCTGGGCCCCTGGCTACGACAAGTCGGCCGAGCTGTTCAACGCCACCCACAAGAACATCGAGGTCACCTTCAAGAAGCTGCCGTCCGGTGGCCAGGGCGGCTACGACAAGATGCTCTCGGCGGTGAAGGCGGGCAACGCCCCCTGTCTGGCGCAGATCGGCTTCGAGTCCATACCCACGTTCCTGCTCGAGGGCGCCCTGGAGGACGTCTCCCAGGAGGCCGGTGCCGCGAAGGACAAGTTCGTTCCGTGGACGTGGAACCAGGTCACCGTCGCGGGCAGGACCTACGGCATCCCGGTCGACACGGGCCCGATGGCCATGTACTACCGCAAGGACGTCTTCAAGAAGTACGGCATCCCGGTGCCGACGACCTGGGACGAGTACGCCAAGGCGGCCGAGAAGCTGCACATGGCCGACCCCGAGGCCCACATCGTGAACCTGCGGGCGATCACCCTGTCCGGCCTGGCCTGGCAGAAGGGCGCCAAGTGGTTCGGCACCGAGGGCGACGCGTGGCACGTCGGCGTCAACGACGACCAGTCCCATCAACTCGCTGACTACTGGCAGCAGTTGGTGGACAAGAAGCTGGTGGCCACGGACCAGGGCTACAGCCCCGCATGGTGGAGCGGCCTGCAGTCCGGCAAGGTGGCCACGGCGATCGGCGCGGTCTGGCTGAACCCGCTGATCGCCCAGAATGCCCCCAAGGCCAAAGGCAAGTTCGCCGTCGCCCCGATGCCGCAGTGGACCGACGGGGAGAAAGAGTTCGGCAACGACGGCGGCGCCAGCACGGCCCTGCTCAAGGGCTGTCAGCACAAGGACGAAGCAGTCGAGTTCGCCACCTGGATGAGCACCGACCCCGACAGCCTCAAGAATCTGATCACGAAGACCGGCATCTACCCGGCCGCCACCGCCGGACTTGAGCTGCCCGAAGTGAACAAGGGCGTGGAGTACTACGGCGGCCAGAACATCTACAAGGTGTTCGGCGAAGCCGCCCAGCACACGGACACGAACTGGCAGTGGGGTCCCACGCAGTCGCAGTTCGGTGTCGATCTGGACGAGGCGACCGCCAACGCCTACGCCGGTTCCGGCACGCTGTTCGACGCGCTCAACAACGTACAGAAGAAGACGCTCGCGGCGATCAAGTCGAAGGGCGTGAAGGTCAGATGACCCGCGATGTGGACTCCCCGGCAGTGCCGGTCGCGGACCGGCCGGCGCCGTCGGGCGGTCACGGACGGGACCGGTTCTCCGGTGCCCCGGGCCGGGAGCGGCGGCCGTCGCGCGGCCGCTCCGGCAGCAGGCTCGCCGCCCGGCGCAACCGCTCCGCCGCCGTGCTGCTCGCCCCGTTCGGCGTCCTGTTCCTGGCCGTGTTCGTCATCCCGATCGGGTACGCCGTCCATCAGAGCCTGTTCCGGGTGGAGCGCTCCGGGCTCGGCTTCGGGGCGCCGCGCACCGTCTTCGCCGGCCTGGACAACTACACGCGGGTGCTCACCGACAGCACGTTCCTGAAGGGCGTGGGCAGGGTCCTGGTCTTCGGCCTCGTCCAGGTGCCGGTGATGCTGGGTCTCGCCCTGCTCCTCGCCCTGCTCCTCGACTCGCAAGTGGCACGGTTCAAGCGCTTCTTCCGCGTGGCGTACTTCCTGCCGTTCGCGATCCCCGGTGTGATCGCGGCGGTGCTGTGGGCCTTCCTCTACATGCCCGGCATCAGTCCGTTGAACGACGTCGGCAGGAGCATCGGCGTAGACGTCGACTTCCTCTCCCACAACGTGATCCTCTTCTCGATCGGCAACATCGTCACCTGGTCCTGGACCGGCTACAACATGCTGATCATCTACACCTCGCTGCAGTCGGTCCCCAAGGAGCTGTACGAGGCCGCCGAGCTGGACGGATGCTCCGGATTCCGGATCGCCTGGCACATCAAGGTGCCGCTGGTGCGCCCGGCCCTCACCCTGACCGGCGTCTTCTCCATCATCGGCACGCTGCAGCTGTTCGGCGAACCGATGGTGCTGCGCCCCATGACCGCCACGATCAGCAGCAACTACACCCCGGTGATGCTCTCCTACCAGGCTGCTTTCGGCCTCAACGACTACAACTTCGCCGCGGCTGTCGCGGTGGTCCTGGCCCTTGCCACATTCGTCCTGTCCTACGGCTTCCTGCGCCTGAGCACACGAGGATCGCGATGAGCACGCAGCCCACACCCCGACACCGCGGGTCCGACCCCGGGCGGGCGGCGCCGCCCGCCCGCCGTCGCGGCACCTCGGCCGCCCGACTGAGCACCACCGTGCTGCTGTCCGCAATCGCGGGCTACTTCCTGCTGCCGATCTGGTGGCTGATCGTCTCGGCGACGAAATCCAACGGCGACCTGTTCGGCAGCAACGGCTTCTGGTTCGGCTCGCACTTCCACCTCGCCGACAACCTCACGAAGGTCTTCCGGCACAGCGACGGCGTCTTCGGCCGCTGGCTCCTCAACAGCCTTCTGTACTGCGGGGCCGGGGCCCTGGTGGCGACCCTGTTCGCCGCGATGGCCGGATACGCCCTGGCCAAATATCCCTTCAAAGGCCGGGAGGGTGTCTTCGCCGTGATCCTCGGCGCGGTGCTCATCCCCCCGCCGCTGCTCGCCCTCCCGCTGTATCTGCTCGCCTCGTCGACCGGCCTCGTCAACACGTACTGGTCGGTGCTGATCCCGAGCGCCGTCACCCCCTTCGGGGTCTACCTCGCCCGCGTCTACGCCGAAGCCTCCGTGCCCGACGAACTCACCGACGCCGCCCGGGTCGACGGCGCGGGAGAACTCCGGATCTTCTTCACCATCGCCCTGCGGCTGATGTCGCCCGCGCTGGTCACCATCTGCCTGTTCCAGTTCGTGGGGATCTGGAACAACTTCTTCCTGCCACTGATGATGCTCGCCGACGACTCACGCTGGCCGCTCACCCTGGGGCTCTACTTCTGGAACAGCCAGCTTCGGGACCAGCCCTGGTACGACATCGTCGTCACGGGCTCCCTGGTGTCGGTGGTCCCCCTCTGTATCGCCTTCCTCGCCCTCCAGAGGTTCTGGCGCTCGGGGCTGTCCGCCGGAAGCCTCAAGAGCTGACGCGCGGACAGTTCCGCGCTGATCAGCTTTGGCGAGTGTTGCGGGCTTCTCTCAGCAGGTGAGGGCAGTGGCTCACCCGAGAAACGACGACAGCAACGGAACGCCAAGTTCCGACAGACCGTCAGGAACCAGCCGCCGCGACAGATCGGCACCCCCGAAGAGACGTCGTGCCGCAGCTCACACCACCACGTGGGGCATCCCCTCAGTCCGAACCTTCGTGGCGCCCTGCCGTGGTCGCGGCACGTCCTTCCCGTCGGAGCCGGCATCCCGATGACTGCGGGCTGCAGCCGGTGCCAACCATGCCTCTCCTGTGCCCAACTATGAATCCTCGTCACACCCGTCTTCACCGCCGTACGCGCGGCATCCCCAGGCCGATCCAGGAGATGATCTCCCGCTGGATCTCGTTGTTGCCGCCGCCGAAGGTGAAGATGACGGCGGAGCGGTACCCGCGTTCCAGTTCGCCGTGGAGCACGGCGCCCGCCGAGCCTTCCTTGAGCGGTCCCGCCGAGCCGACGACCTCCATCAGCCAGGCGTAGGCGTCGCGGCGTGCCTCGGAGCCGTAGACCTTGACGGCGGAGGCGTCCTGCGGGGTGAGGGTTCCGTTCTGGACCGCGGAGACCATCTGCCAGTTGAGGAGCTTCATGGCGTCGAGCCTGGTGTGGGTGCGGGCCAGCAGGGCGCGGACCCAGCCGAGGTCGATCACGCGGCGGCCGTCGGCGAGCCGGGTGTCCGATGCCCAGCGCTGGACGTTGTGGAGGGCGCGGATCGCCATGGTGCCGTGGGCGGCGAGGGTGACGCGCTCGTGGTTGAGTTGGTTGGTGATGAGCCGCCAGCCCTTGTTCTCGTCGCCGACGCGGCGGGAGACGGGGACGCGGATGTTCTCGTAGTAGCTGGCGGTGGTGTCGTGCGAGGCGAGGGTGTTGATCAGGGTGCAGGAGTAGCCGGGGTCCGTGGTCGGGACGAGCAGCATGGTGATGCCCTTGTGCGGCGCCGCGTCCGGGTCGGTGCGGACGGCGAGCCAGACCCAGTCCGCGGTGTCGCCGTTGGTCGTCCAGATCTTCTGCCCGTCGACCGTGTAGTGGCCGGTGGCCTCGTCGCCCTCGCGCACGGCCCGGGTCTTGAGGGCGGCGAGGTCGGTGCCCGCGTCGGGTTCGCTGTATCCGATCGCGAAGTCGATCTCGCCCGCGAGGATCTTCGGCAGGAAGTACGCCTTCTGCTCGTCGGTGCCGTACCGCATGAGCGTCGGGCCGACGGTGTTGAGGGCCATCAGCGGGAGCGGGACGCCCGCCTGTGCGGCCTCGTCGAAGAAGATGAACTGTTCCATCGGGGACAGTCCGCGTCCGCCGTACTCCGTCGGCCAGCCGACGCCGAGCCAGCCGTCGGTGCCGAGGCGGCGGATCGTCTCCCGGTAGAAGGTCTTCTGGGCCGCCGGGGCGGCGTAGCGTGCGTATGCGTCGTCGGGGACCAGCGCAGCGAAGTAGCTGCGCAGCTCGGCGCGCAACTGCTGCTGTTCAGGCGTGTATTCGAGGTGCACGGCCCCTCCGGGAGTCTCGCGGTCGCGTCGTCCGTGTGCGGCGGCGCACACAGTAGAACGTGTTGCAAGAATCCGGAAGGGCCGGGACGGTTCCGGCGGGGTCGGCGCCTGGCGGCGGGGGTCAGCGCTTGACGGCTCGCAGCACGACGAACTTCGGGTCGCCGGCGACCGTGACGCAGTTGCCGAAGATGCGGCGGAGCCGGGTGTGGTAGCCGAGGTGCCGGTTGCCGACGACCCACAGCTCGCCGCCGGCCCGCAGTGCGGTGCGGGCCCCGTGGAACATGGTGCGGGCCGTCGCGTCGGTGGTGGCCTGGTGGGAGTGGAACGGTGGGTTGTTGAGGACCAGGTCCACACTGCCGGGCGGCACTTCCGCCGGCCCGTCGCCGACCAGGAACTCGGCCTTGGCGTCCGGGCCGGTGTTGGCCCGGAAGGTCTCCTCCGCGGAGGCGACCGCCTGGTACGACTCGTCGACGAAGGTGACCGCCGACTCGGGGTTGGCGAGCGCGGCGGCCAGCCCGACGACACCGTTCCCGCAGCCGAGGTCGAGGACCCGGTCGGGCCCGCTGCGCGCGGGGAGATGACCGAGGAAGAACCGGGTGCCGATGTCGAGGCGCTCGGCGCAGAAGATCCCGGCATGGTTGGTGACGGTCCGGCCGGAGACCGGGCCGAGCCCCTCGGGCAGGTCGTAGCGGTACGGCCAGGGGCTGGGCGTACGGGCCGTTCCCGGGCCCGGAGTGCTGAAGATGAGCCGGGCCTTCTTGACGGCCAGGGAGGTGCGGGTCGGACCGATGATCCGCTCGAAGAGCTTGAGGGTGGAGGTGTGGATCTCCTTGACCATCCCGGTGCCGATCACCACGGTGCCCGGGTGGACGGCCGGCGCGAGCCGGTGCAGCTGGTCCTCCAGGAGCGCGAGGCTCTTCGGGACCCGTACCAGCAGGACGTCGATACGGTCCGGCGGCGTGTCCCTGGCCGACAGCAGGCGTACCGCGTCCGCGGCCACCCCGTTGCGGTCCAGATTCGCCAGGGTCGCGCGCTGCGCCAGGTAGGAGTCGGTGATCTGTACGGGCCGGTGCCCGGCGAGTACGGTGCTCAGCGCGCCCCAGCGGTCGCCCACCACGACCACGGCGCCCGACAGATCGACCGGATCCGTCCCGTCGGCCCCTTCCAGCCGCCGCAGCAGGTACTCATCGGCGGCGTCCCAGGCACGGAACGGGTCGCGCGGGTCCTCGGGGTAGCGGGCGAGCTCGAACCCGGCCCCTGACGTCGTCAAACGGTTCATTGTGCACCCAGGCTAGCCGAGCCGCGGGGAGCGCCCACACACTCCCCGCGCGCCGGCCACCGGACCGCCGTGTCCCGCTAGGGCAGCGCCTTGTCGATCGCCGACCGGCCCTCCCGGGCGAGCCTGCGCTCCGCCCACTGAAGATTCTTCGGAGTCAGGTCCCGCCCGGAGGCGAGCACCAGGTCCTCTGCCGACGGATTGTCGCTGCCGCCGGTGTGCAAGAGGCTGTCGGGAGTCACTCCCCGAGATGCGAATACGGATTCGGGCTCGTCGCTCATGCCGCCTCCTCGTCCTTTCGGTCATTCTCGCCCCGCGCCAGGTCCGCCGCATCCGAGGCCCCGCGATCCGCTCCCGGCGTCGCGGCCGAGCCATCACTTGACCTGCACATGATAGGTACGCGCTGTTCACACCATGGTCACGGTGCGTGTGGAAGGCTCCCGGCTACCACGTACCACACGATCGCCGCGGCGCCGCCCCCCACCTTGTGACGGTGTCGGGGCGCACGCATTTCCGGAGAGGACACCCCACATGTCCCGTCGTCACCTTCGTTACCGGCGCCCGCTGCTGGCGACCCTTGCCGCCTTCGCGGTGCTCGGCGGCACCGCCGCCGCCGCGCCGGCCGCCACGCCCGAGGCCACGCACACCACCGCGACACCGCTGCGGGTACTCGACGACACGTACTACCAGGACGCGCTCGGCAAGACCGGGACCCAGCTGAAGAGCGCCCTGCACGCGATCATCAGCAACCAGACCAAGCTCTCCTACAGCCAGGTCTGGGACGCCCTCAAGGACACCGACGAGGACCCCGCCAACAGCTCGAACGTGATCCTCCTCTACACCGGACGTTCCCAGTCCAAGAACTCCAACGGCGGCGCGGTCGGGGACTGGAACCGCGAGCACGTCTGGGCCAAGTCGCACGGCAACTTCGGCACCGCCACCGGCCCCGGCACCGACATCCACCACCTGCGCCCGGAGGACGTCACCGTCAACTCGATCCGCGGCAACAAGGACTTCGACAACGGCGGCAGCGCGGTCAGCGGCGCACCGGGCAACTACACCGACAGCGACTCCTTCGAGCCGCGCGACGCGGTCAAGGGCGATGTGGCCCGCATGCTCCTCTACATGGCGGTGCGCTACGAGGGCGACGACTCGTTCCCCGACCTCGAACCCAACGACAAGGTGTCCAACGGCTCCGCCCCGAACATCGGCCGCCTGTCGGTACTGAAGGCGTGGAGCCAGGAGGACCCGCCGGACACCTTCGAGAAGCGGCGCAACGACGTCATATTCGACCAGTACCAGCACAACCGGAACCCGTTCATCGATCACCCCGAGTGGGTCGAGTCCATCTGGTAGACCCGAGCGCCCCGGACGACCGGCGGACATCCGCCGGTCCCGTTGCCGTCCCCGTCACGTCGCCGGCCCGCCCGTCGACGTGACGGCGCGGGCGGCGGCGCTCAGCCGGGCCCGCCGCCCGTGCACCAGGCCACGGCCTCCGCGCGGGTGGCGAAGCACCGCAGCGCCGTCGGTCCGTCCTGCCGTCCGGGGCCGGGCAGGGCGAGCCGGTGCGCCGGGTCGGCGACGGCGGTGCGCACCCCGTCCGCCGCGATCCGGCCGAGCCCGCCGCGCAGCATCGCCCGAGCCACCCCGTCGACGCCGGTCACCTGTTCCAGGTCCAGCACGACCGGTTCCATCGCCCGGGGGCGCGACTCGTCCAGCGCGTACAGCACCCGCTCGGCGGCGGTGAAGTCGATGGCGCCCTGGGCGGCCACGACGGCGACCCGTTCGCGCGGGACACGGTCCTGCGGAGCGGCCCCGGCGGCGGGCAGCTCGTCGGCGGTGGCGACGAGTGTGACGGTGGTGCCGGCCAGCGCCGGATTGTGCATCAGATGCAGCCCGAGCCGCTCCGACAGCGCGCCGAGCGCGGCACGCCCGCGCACCGAGGTGCCGGTCGGGTCCAGCCGCGGGCTGTAGGTCGCCAGGCCGAACCGCGCGGGGCCTGCGGCGATCAGCCCGCCGGACACACCGCTCTTCGCGGGCAGCCCGACGCGCAGCAGCCAGTCGCCCGAGGCGTCGTACATGCCGCAGGTCGCCATCACCGCCAGCACCTGCGCGGTCACCGGCCCCGGGACCACCGCGTCACCGGTGAGCGGGTTCACGCCGCCGTGCGCGAGGGTGGCGGCCATCGCGGCCAGGTCCAGTGCGGTGACCCGCACCGCGCACTGCCTGAAATACGTCTCGACCGCCGCGACCGGGTCGACGGGCAGCGGGCCGGTGCTCCGGATCAGGTAGGCAAGGGCGCGGTTGCGGTCGCCGGTGGCGGCCTCGGAGGCGTACACCTGCTCGTCCACGTCCAGCCGCCGGCCGGCGAACCGGCTCAGGCAGTCGAGGATGCGGTCGAACCTCGGGGCGTCGGGGGTGTCCGGGATCAGCGCGGTGGTGATGATGGCCCCCGCGTTGACCATGGCGTTGTCGGGTCGCCCGGTGTCCGGTTCCAGGCTGATGGCGTTGTACGCCTCGCCGCTGGGCTCGGCATTGACCCAGCGGCCCACCTCGTCGAGCCCGAGGACGGACAGGGCGAGGGCGTAGACGAACGGTTTCGACACGGACTGCATGGTGAACGGGGCCTCGGCGTCACCCGCGCTGTAGCAATGGCCGTCCATGCTGATCAGCGCCAGCCCGAAGGCATCCGGGTCGGTCAGGGCCAACTGCGGGATGTAGTCGGCTGGCCGGCCGTCCCGCAGCCCGGTGAACCGTGTGTGCAGTTCCCGCAGGGCGTCGTTGACGGCGTCGGCGGCGGCACTCACCCGGCCCGGCCGTCAGCTGCGCTCGGCCTGGGCGATCCGGGGGAAGGTCTTGACGCCGGCCGCCTTCCGGCTGTTGGCGTGCTGGCTGACGGTCCGTCCGGGCGGGGCGTCCGGGAAGCCGAGCACCACGGAGTCGAGCACCTTCCCGGACGCGTCGACGAACTCCACCTTGACGGCGTAGAAGGCGGCCTTGTCCGTGGGGTTGGTGACGCGGACGAGAGCGCTGCGGAACTGCTCGGACTTCGCGACCGGCTGCCCGGTCACCGAGACGTCCTTGACCGCGTTGCCCCGACCCCGCACGCCCGCGAGCTGCTTCACCGCCCGCTGCCGGTTGCGCTCGGCAGCGGCGGAGACCGAGGCGGCGAATTCCCGCTGGGTACGGGGAGTGGGACTCGCGGAGGGGGTCTTGGCCGGTTCGGGGGAGACCGTACGGGTGCTCCTGGCCGTGCCCGACGAGGTGGTGTTGGAGCCGCCGCAGGCGGCGGTACCGGTGATGATCACCGCGGCCAGCACGGCCGGGGTCAGACTGCGGACTGCGCGGCCGCCGAGGGCATGCCGCAAGGGACTGGTCGGGTTCACGGACGCTCCGTCTGCTCGGAAGGGCCTAGGAAGAGGGAGGGACAGGGAAAGGCAGGAGGGATGGGGGGCATGAGGGAGGAGGGGACAAGTGCGGGAGAGCGCGGTCGCCGCTCTCCCCCGGCCGGTCAGGCCGCTTCGTCACCGAAGGCCTCGCACAGCCGCTCCTCGCTCCGCGCGTCCAGGTCGCTGTGGAGCAGTTCGGCACCGCCGTCGGGCAGCGCGTCGCCGATCCGGTCGGGCACCTCGTCCGTGGTCAGCGGGAACAGGGCCGAAGTGCCCGGTGTCACCTCTCCTCCCGGAGGGACTTGAGCGATGTCTCCATGCTCTCCGCGCCCTCGGCCGACCGGAACTTCCACACAGTGAGTGCGGACATCGCATGCACCTCCTGAGAACAACAATGAAGAACTCGCTCATATTAGGATCAAAAGGTATGAATTGACTCGTCGAATTCACCCGCTTCGCTCGGGAGCGGATACCGGCCGAGACCCTGGGAGAGAACGATGGATACGGACGCCCTGACCGCCGGCCTGTTGCAGGAACTGCGGGCGGTCAAGCCCTATCCGGCCCTGTCCCTGACCATGCCGACCCACCGCCGTGCTCCGGACAATGCCCAGGACGCCGTTCGGCTGCGCAACCTGGTGGCCGAGGCCGCCGGGCGGCTGGAAGCGGACCCCGAGGTCACCCGCGAGGCCCGGACCGCGCTCAAGGAGCAGCTGGACCGGGCGGTCACCGAGGTGGACCCCCGCCGGTCCCTGGACGCCCTGGTCCTCCTCGTCACCACCGGCGAGCACCAGATCTGGCAGCTTCCGCGCACCGCCCCCGAACGGGTGGTGCTCAGCGACACCTATCTGACCCGCAACCTGGTCGCCGCGAAGGCACAGGCCCAGCCGTTCTGGGCGCTCACCGTGTCGGCCGACCGGGCGGTCCTGTGGAGCGGCACGACGGACGCCCTGCGCGAGGAGCAGGCCGGCGGGTTCCCGCTGACGGCTCCGCAGGAGGCGCCCAACCCGCAGCGCGAGGAGCGGATCGGCGACACCCCGAGCACCTTCAGCGACGAGGAGACGCGCAATTTCCTGCGCACGGTCGACGAGAAGCTGCGCGCGGTGCTGGCCGCGGAGCCGCGGCCGCTCTATCTGATGGGCCTCGCCCCCGCGCTCGCTCTGCTGGACGAGGTCGGTGAGGGCGCCAAGTCGGCCGTCGGCCGGGTCACCAAGGGTGCGCCCGCCGACATGACACCGGGCGACCTGCTCAAGGAGCTGCGGCCGGCGCTCGACGAACGGCAGCAGCGGTTCGCGGCGGAGATCGACGGCAAGCTGGACGAGGCCCGCGGCCGTCGTGCCTTCGCCGGCGGTCTCGACGAGGTGTGGGCCGCCGTGCGGGAGGGCCGTGCCGGACTGGTCGCGGTGGAGGAGCACTTCCAGCAGACCGTACGGGTGACGGACGAGCACCTGGAGCCGGTGAGCGGCGAAGCCGCGGACCTCACGGACGGCGCGGTCCGTGAGGACATCGTGGACGAGCTCGTCGAGGCGGCCCTGGACAGCGGCGCCGACGTGGTCTTCCTCCCGGACGACTCGCTCGCGGAGCACGGACGGATCGCGGCGGCCCTGCGCTACTGAACCGACCGGCACGACGCCGCAACCCCTCCCACGGGCCCGCACGCCTCAGGCGTGCGGGCCCGTGGGGTCGCTGGGAGACTGAGGAGGGGCCCCGCCGGGCCCCGCGGCAGGTCCCAGGGAGAGAGGTGATCGCACCATGCCACGCGGATACGACGCCAAGCGGGAACGGCAGTACGAGCACATCAAGGAGAGCGCGCAGGAGCGCGGCGTCAGCGAGGAGCGGGCCGAGGAGATCGCGGCCCGTACGGTCAACAAGGCACGCGCCCGCGCCGGTGAGTCGAGGACCGCGAGCCGTACCTCCATCGAGGACATGTCGTCCCCGCGGCGCGGCGGTCTGCGCTCCCGCAGCGGAGCGGAAGGGCCCACCCGCGACCAGCTCTACGAAGAGGCGAGGAGGAAGAACATCCACGGGCGGTCGAACATGACGAAGGCCCAGCTGGCACGCGCGGTCGGCCGCTGAGCCCACGTCGTGGGAACCGGGGCGGTGTCAGCCGCTCCAGGTCCAGCCGGCCACCTCGGGCAGGTCCGTGCCGTGCTCACGGATCCAGGCGTGATGGCGGGTGCGGACATCCGCCATCGCCTGGCGTACCGCCACCGCGCGCACCCCGAGGCCGGGCACCCGGTCGATGACGTCCATGACCAGCCGGTAGCGGTCCAGGTCATTGCGGACCACCATGTCGAAGGGCGTCGTGGTGGTGCCCTCCTCCTTGTAGCCCCGCACATGCAGCTGCGCATGGCCCGCCCGCCGGTAGGCGAGCCGGTGGATCAGCCACGGATAGCCGTGGTAGGCGAAGATCACCGGGGTGTCCCTGGTGAATACCGCGTCGTACTCGGAGTCCGGCATTCCGTGCGGGTGCTCCTCGCGCGGCAGCAGCCGCGCCATGTCGACCACGTTCACCACCCGTACCGCCAGTTCCGGCAGGTGCCTGCGCAGCAGGTCGGCGGCGGCCAGTGTCTCCAGCGTGGGTACGTCACCGGCGCAGGCGAGCACCACGTCGGGTTCGCGGCTGCCGTCCTCCGTACCCGCCCACTCCCACACACCGGCGCCGCGGGCGCAGTGCGCGCGGGCCTGGTCCATGGTGAGCCAGTCGAAGGACGGCTGCTTGCCGGCCACGATCACATTGACGTAGTCACGGCTGCGCAGCGCATGGTCGGCGACGGAGAGCAGGGTGTTGGCGTCCGGCGGCAGATAGACCCGTACGACCTCGGGACTCTTGTTGAGGATATGGTCGACGAAACCGGGGTCCTGGTGGGAGAACCCGTTGTGGTCCTGGCGCCAGACGTGCGAGGTGAGCAGGTAGTTGAGCGAGGCGATGGGGCGGCGCCAGGCCAGCCGGCGGGATGTCCTGAGCCATTTGATGTGCTGGTTGACCATCGAGTCGACGATGTGGGCGAACGCCTCGTAGCAGGAGAAGAGACCGTGCCGCCCGGTGAGCAGATATCCCTCCAGCCAGCCCTGGCACAGATGCTCCGAGAGCACCTCCATGACGCGGCCGTCGCGGGAGAGGTGCTCGTCGGTGGGCAGCGTCCGTTCCTGCCACGCCTTGGCGGTGGCGCCGTAGAGGGCGTCGAGCCGGTTCGAGGCGGTTTCGTCGGGGCCCACGACACGGAAGTCGCGGCGCTCGGCGGTGGCGGCCATGACGGCCTCCAGCAGGCCGCCGAGCACCCGCGTCGGCTCGTGCAGCACGGTGCCGGGCTTGTCGACCTCGACGGCGTGGTCGTCCAGCGGCGGGATGGGCAGGTCGCGCAGGAGCAGACCGCCGTTGGCGTACGGGGTCGAGCCGAGCCGGGCATCGCCCTCGGGCACGCAGGCGAGCACCTGGGCGCTGGGCCGCCCCGACGCGTCGAAGAGCTCCTCGGGCCGGTAGGAGCGCATCCACGCCTCCAGCTGCCGCAGATGGTCCGGGTTGTCCCGGACCCCGGGCAGCGGGACCTGATGGGCGCGCCAGGTGCCCTCGACGGGCACCCCGTCGACCTCCACCGGGCCGGTCCAGCCCTTGGGGGTACGCAGCACGATCATCGGCCAGTGCGGGCGGCCGGTGTCGCCGCCGGTGCGGGCTGCGTCCTGGAGCTCCCGGATCCGGTCGACGGCCCGGTCCATCGCGGCGGCCATCGCCCGGTGGACATTGAGCGGGTCGTCACCGCCGACGTACAGGGGGTCGTGCCCGTAGCCGCGCAGCAGGGCGTCGAGCTCCGTCTCGGGGAGGCGGGCGAGCACGGTCGGGTTGGCGATCTTGTAGCCGTTGAGGTGGAGAACCGGGAGGACGGCTCCGTCGTGCACCGGGTCGAGGAACTTGTTGGAGTGCCAGGACGCCGCGAGCGGTCCGGTCTCGGCCTCGCCGTCGCCGATGACGCAGGTGACGATCAGGTCGGGGTGGTCGAGGGCGGCCCCGTAGGCGTGGGTGAGGGCGTAGCCGAGTTCGCCGCCCTCGTGGATGGAGCCGGGTGTCTCCGGTGCCACGTGGCTGGGCACCCCGCCGGGGAAGGAGAACTGCTTGAACAGCAGCCCCATGCCTTCGGCGTCGCGGCTGACATCGGGGTACGTCTGCGAGTAGCTGCCCTCCAGCCAGGAGTTGGCGAGGACGGCGGGTCCGCCGTGGCCGGGGCCCCAGACGCAGAGGCCCTGGACGCCGCGGGACCTGATGACCCGGTTGAGGTGGGTGTGGACCAGGTTCAGCCCGGGTGAGGTGCCCCAGTGGCCGAGCAGCCTCGGCTTGATGTCCTCCCGGGCGAGCGGCCGGGTCAGGAGCGGGTTGGCCATCAGATAGATCTGGCCGACGGCCAGGTAGTTGGCGGCCCGCCAGTGCGCGTCGAGTGCCGCGATCTCTTCGTCGGACGGGCCGGACGGGGCTGCCGGGCCGGGGGCGTTGCTCATGGATGTCTCCAGCCGAAGGGCTCTAGGACGTGGCACCGACGGGCTCGGGGCCGTACCAGACCGTGGTCGCGTTGCAGAATGCGCGGATGCCCTGACCGGCGAGCTCACGCCCGTAGCCGGAGCGCTTGACGCCGCCGAAGGGCAGCGCGGGATGGGACGCCGTCATGCCGTTGAAGAAGACACCGCCCGCCTCCAGATCGCGTACGCAGCGCCGCGCCTCGTCCGGGTCGCGGGTCCATACGTTGGAACTGAGGCCGAAGGGGCTGTCGTTGGCGAGCGCCACGGCTTCGTCCAGTCCGTCGACCCGGTAGAGCGAGGCGACGGGCCCGAAGGTCTCCTCACGGTGGATGCGCATGGCGGGGGTGATCCCGGTGAGGACGGTGGGGGCGTAGAACCAGCCGCGTTCCAGTTCCGGGGCCAGACCGTCGGGCCTGCCGCCTCCGCACAGGGCGCTCGCGCCCTGCCGCACCGCGTCGTCCACCAGCTCCTCCAGGTCGGTGCGGCCCTGTTCGCTGGCGAGCGGTCCGATGTCGGTGGACTCCTGCATGGGGTCGCCGACCGTCAGATCGTTCATGCCCACGGTGAACCGCTCGGCGAACTCCTCGTACACCTCCGTGTGCACGATGAACCGTTTGGCGGCGATGCAGGACTGCCCGTTGTTCTGCACCCGCGCGGTGACGGCGGTGCGGGCGGCCCTGGCGACGTCCGCCGACGGCATGACGAGATACGGGTCGCTGCCGCCCAGCTCCAGGACGGTGTGTTTCACCTCGTCGCCGGCGATCGATGCGACCGAGCGGCCGGCCGGTTCGCTGCCGGTGAGGGTGGCCGCGGCGACCCGGCGGTCCCGCAGGATCGACTCGACCGCCCCCGATCCCACCAGCAGGGTCTGGAAGCACCCCGCCGGGAATCCGGCCCGGCGGAACAGGCCCTCCAGATACATCGCCGTCTGCGGGACGTTGGAGGCGTGCTTGAGCAGGCCGACGTTGCCCGCCATGAGGGCCGGGGCGGCGAACCGTACGACCTGCCAGAGCGGGAAGTTCCACGGCATCACGGCGAGCACGGCGCCGAGCGGCCGGTAGTGGACATAGGCCCGGGAGGCGCCGGAGTCCCGCACATCGGCGGCGGACGGATGCTCGTCCGCGAGGAGTTCCTCCGCATGGGCCGCGTACCAGCGCATGGCCTTGGCGCATTTGGCGGCCTCCGCGCGGGCCGCCTTGACGGGTTTGCCCATTTCGGTGGTCATGGTGCGCGCGATGTCCTGCTGGTCCTCGTCGAGCAGCCCCGCGGCCTGGTGCAGCAGACGGGCCCGTTCGGCGAATCCGGTGGTCCGGTACTGCCTGAACGCGGCGTCGGCGGCGTCGAGCCGCTGCTCGATCCCCGCCTCGTCCAGCGCTTCGAACGTTCTGAGGGTTTCGCCGTTCGCGGGATTGACCGTCGCGATGGGCATGGCCGTGTCCTCCTAGCCTCGGTTCTTCGACCGTGCCGCGCCGTGCGCCGCGCCGCAACGCGGGCCCCGCCGGGCGGACACCGGCCGGCGCGGTCCGTGCGTGCCGTGTGCACGTCGTCCGCGCCGGGCGGGGTGGCGTTTCAGCGGGGGCGCAAGCCGGCGGTCCCGGTGGCCCGTCTCAGACGAGAGCGGGGTCGGCCACCTTCGCGGGCTCGGCGACGGGGGCGGCGACGGTGTCGGGCGGGCGGCGGAACTCGCGCACACCGGGCAGCGGCGGGAGCGGCGTCAGGTCGACGCTGTACGGCTCCTCGGCGTACCTGGTGAACCAGACGACCTTGCCCCCGGCCGTACGGCAGGTGCCCCAGCTGTCGCTCAGGGCCATGACTCGGCTCAGGCCACCGCCGCCGGTGCTGAGCAGCTTCGGCATCTCGGAGCCGTTGTCGGCGACGGAGACCGTGAGATGCCGCCCGGACCAGCGGAGTTCGACGACGCAGTTGTTGTCGTCACCGACATGCCGGTGGACATTGGTCAGCAGCTCCTCCACGCCCCGGCACACCGGCCGGACGTGGAGTTCGAGACTCCAGTGGCGGAGGTGCGCCGCGATTATTCGCCGCAGCTGGGACACACGCTCTGTCGAAACCTGGAGTTCGACCAGATAGTGCCGGTCGAGTGGAACGGTCATCGTCGAGGCTCCTCACATCGAGGCTCACTGGCTTCGCCCCGTTGGACGAACGACCCCCGAACACGAAGAGTGAGCAGATGTCACTTCTGGGTCACTCAACAGGGTGACCCGGCGGAACCGGTCCCGCAACACAGGGGACGACCGCCCAGGTCACAGCAGATACGGCAACAGCGTGTCCGGGGTGAGCGGGAGGCTGCGCAGTCTGATACCGGTGGCGTGCCGGACGGCGTTGCCGACGGCCGCCGCGGCGCCGACGATGCCGATCTCGCCGATGCCCTTGCTGCCCATCGGGTTGAGATGCGGATCCTCCTCGTCGATCCAGTGCGCCTCGATCTCCGGCACGTCGGCACAGACCGGCACATGGTAAGAGGCGAGATCACTCTCGGTGAAGTCCCCGAAGACAGGGTCCATGGTGCTGCCCTCGGTCAGGGCCATGCCGATTCCCATGGTCATACCCCCGATGAACTGTGAGCGTGCGGTACGGGGGTTGAGGATGTGCCCGGCGGCGAAGACACCGAGCATCCGGCGCACCCGCACTTCTCCGGTGCGGGAGTCGACGGCGACCTCGGCGAATTGCGCACCGAAAGCGTGGCGTGCGTACGGGGACTGCCCGGAGGTCTCCTGCCCGGTATTCGCGAAGGCCGTCAGTCCCTCGGCGGGAAGGGGGCCGGTGCGCTCGCGCAGCTGTCCCAGCAGGGCGGTGGACGCCTTGTGCACGGACCAGCCCCAGGAGGCCGTACCCGAGGAGCCGCCGGCCAGCGGGGCGTCGGGCAGTTCGCTGCTGCCGATGTCGATCCTGACGTTCTCCACCGGGGTGTCCAGTACGGAGGCCGCGATCTGCGCGAGCACGGTGCGGGCGCCGGTACCGATGTCGGTGGCGTTGACCTGGACGCGGTACGAGCCGTCGGGTGCCGCGTGCGCCGAGGCGCTGGAGCCGAAGAGGTACACGGGATACGTGGCGGACGCGACGCCCGTACCGACCAGCAGCGGACCCTCCTCGCGGACCGCGGGGCGCGGATCGCGGTCGTACCAGCCGAAGCGTGCGGCGCCCGACTCCAGACAGTCGGCGAGACCCCGGCTGCTGAACGGGCGGCCGGAGTCGGGTTCGTCGGCCGGATCATTGCGCAGGCGCAGTTCGACGGGGTCGATGCCGAGGGCCGCGGCGAGTTCGTCCATGGCGGATTCCAGCGCGTACATGCCCGGGGCCTCGCCCGGTGCGCGCATCCAGGAGGGGCTCGGCACATCCAGGGCGGTCACACGATGGGTGGTACGGCTGTGAGCCGACCCGTACATGATGCGGGACGGGACGGCCGCCTGCTCCACGAACTCCTTGATCGTGGAGGTCTGGGTGATGACCTCGTGGGAGACCGAGGTGAGGGTACCGTCGAGTTCGGCACCGAGCCGGAGGCGCTGCACGGTGGGCGGGCGGTGGCCGACCATGGCAGCCAACTGGCGCCGCGGCAGGGCGACCTTGACGGGGCGTCCGGTGTGGCGCGCGGCCATGGCCGCCAGGACGGCCTGCGGGCGTGTGGTGCCTTTGCAGCCGAAGCCGCCCCCGACGTGTTCGGAGACCACGGTGACCTGCTGCGGCCGGAGCCCGAAGGCGGCGGCAAGGCTCTCGCGGGCCGCGGTGGACCCCTGATTCGAGTCATGGACGTGCAGATGCCCGTCCTCCGTCCACTGCGCGGTGGAGGCGTGCGGCTCCATGGGGTGGTTGTGCAGGGCGCCGATGATGTAAGTGGCGTCGACCTGTACGGGTGCCATGGTGAAGGCCCGGTCGGCGTCGCCGCGTTCGCGGACGGCGGGGTACTCGCCGTTGACGGTCTCCGGCGTGTACAGGCCGGGGTGGTCCTCGGCCAGGAGGACATCGTGCTCGGTGGTTTCGTACGCGATCTGCAGCGCCTCGGCCCCGGCACGGGCGTGGTCGAGCGTGTCGGCCACCACGAGCGCGACGGGCCAGCCCCGGTGCGGGACCGCGTCGTTCTGGAGGACGGCGAGGATCGGGTCGTCGGGCTCCTTCAGCCGGGGCGCGTTGTCGTGGGTGAGTACGGCGTGCACACCCGGCAGGGCCAGTGCCTCGTCCGCGCGGATGGCGTCGACGCGGCCGCGGGCGATCGTGGCGGGGACGGGCCGGCCGTACAGACACCCCGGCGGGGTGTGCTCGGCGGCGTAGCGGGCGGTGCCCGTGACCTTGTCCCGGCCCTCACGGCGGACGACGGGGGTGCCCAGTGGTGGCGGGGCCTGGCTCATGACGGGGTCCTCACGGCAGGGGGTCGGCGTGGGTGCGGTTGCTCAGCTGTCGGCGGCGAGTTCGGCGAGTGCGTCGACGGCCAGATTGCGGGCGAGGCCCACCTTGAACGCGTTGTCGCGCAGCGGCCGGGCCGCGGTGAGTTCGGCGTCCACGGCCCGTGCGAAGGTCTCGTCGGTGGCCGGTGCGCCGCGGAGCACGTCCTCGGCGGCCCGTGCGCGCCAGGGCCGGTGGGCGAGTCCGCCGAAGGCCAGCGCGGCGTGTTCGATCCGGCCGTCCCGGACGCTCAGTACGGCGGCGACGGACGCGAGGGCGAAGGCGAAGGAGGCGCGGTCGCGGGCCTTGCGGTAGAGGGAGGCGGCGCCGCCGGGGCTCGGTGGCAGGGTCACTTCGGTGATGAGTTCACCCGGCCGGATCTCGGTGTCCCGGTCGGGGGTGTCGCCGGGCAGGCGGTGGAATCCGGTGGCGGGCACGGTCCGCGCGCCGTCCGGTCCGTGCAGGTGGACGGTGGCGTCGAGGGCGGACAGGGCGACGGCCATGTCGGACGGGTGGGTGGCGACGCACTGCGCGGAGTGGCCGAGTACGGCGAGATCGCGCTGGGCGCTGTCGCGGGCGGGGCAGCCGGTGCCGGGTTCCCGCTTGTTGCAGGGCTTGGAGGTGTCCTGGAAGTACGGGCAACGGGTGCGTTGCAGCAGGTTGCCGCCGGTCGTGGCGGTGTTGCGGAGCTGCCCGGAGGCGCCGGAGAGCAGCGCCTGCGACAGGACGGGGTACCGGGTGCGTACCGCGGGATGGGCGGCCAGGTCGCTGTTGCGCACGGTCGCGCCGATCCGCAGGCCGCCGTCCGCGGTGTCGGCCACGTGGTCCAGTGGCAGCCGACGGATGTCGATGAGCAGCTCGGGGGCTTCGACACCGAGCTTCATCAGGTCGACGAGGTTGGTGCCGCCGCCGAGGAACACGGCGCCGGGGCGGGCGGCGCTCTCCTGGACCGCTTCCTCCGTGGACCGGGCGCGGAGATAGGCGAAGGGCTTCATGGCGCCACGTCCTCGATCGCCTGGACGATACGGGGGTACGCGCCGCAGCGGCACAGGTTGCCGCTCATCCGCTCGCGGATCTCGTCGGCGCCGAGCCGTGCCGGGGCCGATACGGGTGCACTCCGGGGTGTGACATGGGACGGGAAGCCGTCCGCCGCCTCGCCGAGCATGCCGACAGCCGAGCAGATCTGGCCGGGGGTGCAGTAGCCGCATTGCAGGGCGTCGCGGTCCAGGAAGGCTTCCTGGAGGGGGTGGAGGAGGTCGCCTTCGGCGAGGCCCTCGACGGTGGTGATGGCGGCGCCGTCGTGGGCGACGGCGAGCAGCAGGCAGCTGTTGGCGCGCCGCCCGTCGACGATGACGGTGCACGCCCCGCACTGTCCGTGGTCGCAGCCCTTCTTCGCACCGGTGAGGTCGAGGTGCTCGCGCAGCGCGTCCAGGACGGTGGTGCGGTGATCGAGCGTGAGCGTCCGCTCGGTTCCGTTGATCTGCAGGGTCAGGGTGGAACGGTCACCGGTTGCTCCCGGCTGTTGCGCACCGTCGTCCCGCCCGTGAGAGGGGTCCACGCACTCGCACCTTTCAGGGGTGGCCTTTTGTCCGCTTTCTACCAGACGGGCGGTGGCTTCCCGCCCCATTGCTCCGCCGCCGGGCCGTGGCCCTCCGGGCTGTCGGCCCATCGGTCTACCGGCTCGCCAGACGCAGCCGTACCTCTTCCTCCTGGTCGCCGGAGACGGTCCCGACGACCTTTACGTCGAAGGCGTGCGCCAGGCTCTGGCGGAGCCGCTCCACCGCCCAGTAGCCGCCCTGCACATCGACGCTCACGGGCGCGCCGAGCGCGACCGGCCCCGAGACCACCCTCGCCTCGGTGACGTCGACGGTCACCACCCAAGCGGTGGGGCGCTTGCCCGCAAGATTCTGCGGTACGTCGACCGAGGCCCGGTCGGTGGTGAACGCGGCGCGCAGCACGTCGAAGACCATCCGCGCGTCGGCCTTCTCGCACCCGCTGATGACGACCGAGACCTCCTGGCCGTACCCGCTCTCCTCCGTCTGCTTCTCCTTGATGGTGTTCACCGCGGTTCCTTCCGCTCGGTGTTCCGCCGCGCGCCCCGCGCCCGGGACCGTTGGCCCCGGCGGCGGGCGTCGTGCCCCTGAGGCGATTCGAGGCTGTCTCCAGGCTCACCCCGTGACGGGGCGACGGCGACACGAGACCGTCGGCGCACGAGCCGATCGCGGCCCCTCGACGCGAAACACCTTTTTGTTCATATCCACTTAAAACATGAATTCATGTGAATTATCGACTGAGGTCTCCGCCTCGGGGTATCCGGCAAGCATGGACGTTTCGAGCGCAGACCTGAGTTCGCTGGCCCTCGTCCTTGCCGACGGCCGGGGCGCGACCGGGTCGGTGATGGGCATTGTCGGAGTGGTGCTGGTGGCCGTGCTGATCGGCGCGGTATGGCTGGGGAAGCGGCGCCGGGCCGAGGAGCTGCCACCGCCCAGACCCGACGAGCAGCCACCACGGCCGGACCACCGCAGCCACATCGAGGAACGCGATGTGCACGGCGACGACCACTTCCCGCCCGACGGCCGTGGCCTTTCGCCCTATGAGCTCGGCGACCACGGGAGCGAGACCATCCGTCGCGAGACCGACGAGCAGCGCGACTGACCCTCGCCCCTCCCCGGCAGCGGTCCTCGGGGCGGGACGTCGCGTGTTGCGGTGGCGGCCGCCCCCGGTGAGGCTGGTGAGGGCCCGACGGCCACGGGCGGACCCAGACCTCGGAACCGATGAAGGCAGTAGGACCATGACCGGAAGCCACTCGGGGAGGGCGCCGACACCGGCGCCGCTGACCGGATCCGCAGCGCCCTGCTGGGTCAACCTCATGACCCGCGATCTGGAATCGGCGCAGGAGTTCTACACCGCCGTGCTGGGGTGGACCTTCCGTCCGGGCAAGCTGGGGCAGGAGTTCTCGGTCGCACGCCGGGGCGACGTACCGGTCGCGGGCATCGGCGCGGTGGCGACCGCCTACCGGGTGGCCGTGGCCTGGACGCCTTATTTCGCCGTCGCCGACGCCGACGCGGCGGCCTCACGCATCCGTGAGCGCAGCGGCACGGTCGCCGTGGGGCCGATGGCGCTCGGCAAGGGGCGCGGGGCGCTGGCGGCGGACCGGGACGGTGCGGTGTTCGGCATCTGGGAGCGGACCGAGCCCGCGACCTCGCCGCGCGCGCCGGACGACCATTCGCACGCCTGGCTGCGCCTGCACACCAGGAACGCCTTCGACGCCGCGATCTTCTACGGAGAGGTGCTCGACTGGGCGAGCGGGCGCCCGGGGTGCTGCGAGGTGTCGTACGAGAAGGACGAGGTCATCATCGACTGCGACGGGCGCCGGCTCGCCCGGATCAGCTCCGGCGCGGTGGAGGCGGCGCCCGATCCGCTGGTCCGCCCGCACTGGCAGGTGCACTTCCCCGTCACCGATGTGGCGGCCACGGTCGCTGCGGCGAGGGAGTACGGCGGCAGCCTGGTCGAGCAGCGGCCGCTGGCGCGGGGCAGCGAGGCGACCCTGCTGGACCCGGACGGCGGCCTCTTCACGGTCACGGATGTCCGGGGGCTCGCGGCAGGCGATTCCGGCTGACCGTTCTGTTCCCCCCGCGCCGCGGTCATTTCTCGTGCCCGGACGAGGAGCGGGCCAGCGCCCAGGCCGGAAGGACGAACCAGCAGATCAGGAACCACAGCGCCATGCCGCCGACCAGCCACAGGACGACGGGGTCGTGCAGGGCCACCCGCAGGATGAGCAGCAGGGCGGAGCACATGGTGCAGAACAGCAGGACGAGCCCCAGCACGGTCATGCGTGAGGCCCAGGTGACCGTCTGCGGTTTGAGCCGCCGTCCGGTCAGCAGCCGGTGGTACGAGACGGGCCCGATCAGGGCGGCGGCGGTGGCCGATCCCAGCAGCACGGTGACCACGTAGATGGTGCGGTCGGTGTCCGAGAGCTCGGCGAAGCGGGGCTGGAAGACGACGGCGAGCAGGAAGCCGAACAGGATCTGGACGCCGGTCTGGGCCACGCGCAGTTCCTGGAGCAGATCGGTCCACCGCCGGTCCGCTCGCTCCTCGGGCGTCTCGTGGCGGCCGTCGTCGCTGCCCTGACTGCCGGGAAGACGTGCTGTCGAGGTCACCGGGAGCCTCCGTCCGAATACCCGGAGTACTTCGCGTTCCCCCCTCCCCCACCGTAGCCGGTCACCGGGGCCGGGGTGATGGCCGGATCGATCACCGGCTCTCGACGAGCAGTTCGACCTCACCTAGGATCTTAGGTACGGCATCGCGCGTCGGTCACCGGCCGGGTGAGGCGTGGAGGTGCCCGGAGATGCCTGTTGGAGGCATTCCACAGTGTCAGTCCAGTTGAATCACACCATCGTTCACGCCCGGGACAACCGGGAATCCGCCGAGTTCCTCGCGGACATACTGGGGCTGGAAGTCGGCGCGGAATGGGGCCCGTTCGTCGCGGTCGAAACCGCGAACGGGGTCACCTTGGACTTCGCGACCATTCCCGAGGCCTCGATCGTCATGCAGCACTACGCCTTCCTCGTCTCGGAAGCGGAGTTCGACACGGCGTACGCCCGGATCAAGGAGCTCGGGCTCACGTACTACGCGGATCCGCACCAGAAGCATCCGGGCGAGATCAACCACAATGACGGCGGCCGAGGTGTGTACTTCCTCGATCCCGCCGGTCATGCCATGGAGATCATCACGCGCCCGTACGGCGGCTTTCCCTCCTAGGGCGTGCCGGCAGGAGGGTTCGGCCGGAGCTCGTGCACGGGTCCCGGCCGGACCGCTCCGTGTGGGTTCAGGCGATCGGCAACAGCAGTTCGGGCCGGTCCCACATGACGGCGGGCGGGTTGGCCGCCAGGGTGCCGGTCCGCCGGGCACCGACGCTCCGGTAGAAACCCTCGGCGGGCGGGTGCGAGACGACGCGGACGCCGGTGAGGCCGGCGCGCTCCGCCTCGCCGCGCAGATGACCGACGAGGAGCCGCCCGATGCCGAGTCCCTGCGCATCGTCGGCGACGAACATCAGGTCGAGTTCCGGCGGCGCGAGAACGAGCGAGTAGAAGCCGAGCAGCCGCTCGGTGCCGGGCTCCACGGCCGCGAAGACCCGATGGGTCTCGATGTAGTCGGGACCCACCCGGTATCCGGCGACCATGGCGGCGTACTGCCCCTCGTAGGCGCGGGACGTCCTGACCAGCCGGGTGAGCCGCTTCGCGTCCCGGGCGGTCGCCCGCCTGATGCGCACGGTCTCCCGTCGCGCCCCGCCGTCCCGGCGCGTAATGCTCGATGTCATGAACGGAGTATTACGCATCCGGCGGCCGGACACCGACCCGCGGGCCCGTCGAGGGCTACGAGGGATCGCGCGTCGTGCGCCACTCGTCGACCACGGCGTCGATGTCGAACGGCTTGAGGTTCAGCGGCGGTCCCGGCGGCGGCCGCCTGATGGCCGCCCGGATCTTCTCGTTGACCTCTGCCAGCATGCGCCGCACCTCGGCCTCCGTCCGCGCCCCGGGCACGGCTTCGGCCACGTCCTCCGCCTGTTTGCGCAGGGCCAGCGCCGGCGGGAGCACCGACACCCCCTCGCGCTGCATCTTCTGCTTGATCCACCAGTTCTCGTCGTAGGGAGCCTCAAGACTTTCGAGCGGCTTGCCGAATCCCGGCAACTGCGAGAAGTCGCCGCGCTGCTCGGACTCCCGGATCTGCTTGTCGACCCATGATTCGAAGCTGACGCCCGCAGGCTTGCGCTCGGTCAACGTACGCCCCTCTCGGAGGATTCGAAATCCGGTCCTTTCACGATACCCAGGAGTCGAGGGGGAACCCGGCGCACCCCGGCACCCACGCCTCAACGCGCCTCGGCACAGGGCCATTTCGGGAGCCGGGTCGTCCGCGTCAGTGCGCGTGCGCGGCGGGAGCCCCGGTGCCGCTCCCCCGGTGCCCGTCGCCGTCGTCGCCCGGCTCGGCCACCCGGACGGTGAACGCCGCCGTGCGCACCTTGCCCTCGTGCTTGAAGTCCAGGAAGAGCCGGTACGTTCCCACGCTGGGCGCCGTCGCCGTGAAGGACACCGCCGGACCGGGACCCCCTTCGTTCGGGTGGACATGCAGATAGGCCAGGTCGCCCGAGCGCAGGGCGACCAGATGCCCGTACGCGCCGAGGTAGGGCTGGAGATCGGTGACGGGACGACCGTTCCTGCTGATGGCGAGTTCGAGTTCGCCGGCCCGGCCGGCGCGGAGTTCGCCGCCGAGTGCGACTCGGTAGCCGTCGACCTCGGCGGTGGCGCTCGGGGCCGGGAGAGGGGCGGGGCGGTAGGCACCCGAGACGGCCAGATCCGCTCCCAGCGTGAGGTTCTCGGCACCCGCGGCCGCCGGGGTGAAGTCGGCGAACACCCGGTAGCCACCGGCTTCGGGGAGGTCGACCGGCGTCGACCAGGTGCCGTCGGCCGCACGGACGGGGTGCAGATGCCGGTACTGGGTGAGGTCGGTGGAGGCGAGGATGAAGTGCAACTCCTTGCCGTGCTCACGCCGATAGGCGGTGACCTTGCGCCCGCTGTCGTCCTTGACGGCGAACCGGATCCCGGTACGGACCCCGGCCCGGACCGTCGGTGTCTCAAGGGCCAGCGTGTAGCCGCCGTCGGAGATCCGCAGCCCGCCGGCCGCATGGTCCGCCGCCGCCTTCGCCCCACCCCCCTCTCCCCCGCCGTGGCCGCCGTGCTGCCCGGCGGGGCGGTCCTCGGCGGTCATCATCGGGTCGACGCCCCTGCCCACTCCGTACGCGGTCCCGAAGGTCGCGGCGAGCGCGGCGGCGAAGGCGGTGATCCTCAGTGCGTTGTTCATGACGGTTTCCTCCATCGGGTCGACCGGGAGGCAGCGCTTCCCGATGCACCACAACATACCCCCTGGGGGTATCAAGTCAACCCTCGGGCGCACCGTCGCTTCCCGGGTGCGCGGAGGAGGTGTGGCCACTTCCGTCAGGGGGGCCGGCCGGGTCACGGCCCGCGGTTCAGGCGGGCACCACCAGTCCGCCGCGCAGCCGCTCCATCGCCGCTCCAGGAATGCGCAGGCCGTCGCGCACATACCCGTCGAGCCCACCCCACCTCTCGTCCATGGCGTCGAGTGCCGTGTCGAGATAGCGGGGGCGGACCTCGGTGATGGCGGACGCGATCTCGGGGTCGCCGCCCGCGTCGAGGAAGTCCTGCACATAGGGCGCGAAGGCGACCCGTACCACCGGGTTCACCGCGAGGAACTCGGCGCGCACGGCATCGCGTGACGCACCGACCATCATCAGGAGGAGGGCGGTGGCCCAGCCGGTACGGTCCTTGCCGGCCGTGCAGTGGAAGAGCACCGGCCGGGCGCGGTCGTCGGCGACCGTCTCGACAAAGGCCCGGTAGGCGGCGGACGCGCCCGGCGAGAGCACCATCTGCCGGTAGGTGTCCGCGAACAGCCCCTCCGCCTTCCCGCCCCCCAGCGTCCGCTCCGCCTCGACGGGGTCGGTGAGCAGCGCGCGCAACCGGGCGGGCGCCACACCCGGATTGTCCCCGAGCACATCGGCGACGAACAGCCGCGCCCCGGGAGGCAGCCGGTCGGGTGCGGCGGCACGCTCGTCGGCGGTCCGCAGATCGACGACGGTGCGGATGCCGAGCGCGGCCACCTGCGAATCCTGCGCCGCGTCGAGCCCGCTGAGCTGTCCGGACCGCAGCACGACACCCGCCCGGACCCGGTGGTCCGGGCCCAGGGCGATGCCGCCCAGGTCGCGCAGGTTGAGGACGGTGGATGACGGGACGGCCCTGGCTGTCTGCACGATGAACTTCCCCTTTTCCCGACGCGTATCCGAATTAATTCGGCCTGGCCGGATCAAACGTCGCACGCAGCCGGGAAATCGACAAAGTAAAACGCCGGACGGTATCGATCGGGGGCACGTCCGGAGATAAAGGAAATGTGAAATCGAAGCCGCCCTCACCCAGGTCAGGGGCGCATCACACCAATAGCGGCGTGTTCTCCGAAACCCCGCCCGAAGGGCAACGCCGGTCGATGCTCGGAACGGTACGCCGACCCTCGAATTCCCGGCGCCGCGATTCCGTTCGGGACACGGGGCGGGCCGGATCGCGGAATCTTCGCCGTCAGAGGACGGCGACAGCGACCACGGCCCGCCTCGACGCTCTTCCCGGGCGCATCGGAGGAATCACCCGAGCGCCGGGCCCGGTCGTCTACGCGACGCTGGGTGAAGGATCAAGTGCGCTCGGAGAGGGCAAGGTCACAAGCGGAACCCATGCTGCCCTCCAGCGCCCTGACCTAGCATCTGGGCATGACGGTCCTGCCTGCCGACGGGCTTTCGTTGGCCGCCGAATTCCCCGCTCCCGCCCATGAGCACTGGCAACGCCTCGTCGAAGGCGTGCTGCGCAAGTCGGGCAAGGACGCCGCGGGTTCGGCCGCCGAGGAAGCACTGTCCACCACAGTGGAGGACGGGCTCATCACCCGCCCCCTCTACACCTCGCGCGACAGCGCGCCCGATGCCGGATATCCGGGCTTCGCCCCCTTCACCCGCGGCAGCAAGGCCGAGGGCAACGCGGCGGGCGGCTGGGACGTACGGCAGCGGCACACGCTGCCGGATCCCGCGCGCCTCAACGAGGCGGTGCTCGCCGATCTGGAGAACGGTGTCACCTCGCTGTGGCTGACCGTGGGCGGTGCCGCGGGTGTTCCGGTGTCGGCGCTGGCGGCGGCTCTGGACGGTGTCTACCTCGATCTGGCCCCCGTGGTGCTCGATGCCGGCGACGAGACCGACGCCGCGGCGACGGAGCTGCTGCGGATCTGCGCGGAGCGGGGCGTCGACGCGCGGAGTGTGCGCGGCAACCTGGGCGCCGACCCGTTCGGGCAGGCCGCCCGCAGCGGCGCCGAACCCGATCTGTCGGCCGCGGTCCACTGGGCACAGCGGTGCGCACAGGAGTTTCCCGGACTGCGGGCGCTGAGCGTCGACGCGCTGCCGTACCACGAGGCCGGCGGTTCGGCGGCCGAGGAGCTGGGTGCTTCGCTGGCGACCGGTGTCGCCTGTCTGCGGGCGCTGACGGACGCCGGGCTGTCGGTCGAGGACGCCTGCGGGCAGCTGGAGTTCCGGTTCGCGGCGACCGCCGACCAGTTCCTGACCATCGCCAAGCTGCGGGCCGCGCGACGCCTGTGGTCCCGGGTGGCCGAGGTGTGCGGGGCGGCCGGAGCCGGTGCCCAGCGCCAGCACGCGGTGACGTCGTCGGTGATGATGACGCGGCGCGATCCCTGGGTGAACATGCTGCGCACGACGCTGGCGTGTCTGGGTGCGGGTGTCGGCGGCGCCGAATCCGTCACCGTGCTGCCCTTCGATCACGCCCTGGGCCTGCCGGACGCGTTCGCCCGGCGCATCGCCCGTAACACGTCGACGATCCTGCTGGAGGAGTCGCACCTGGCCCGGGTGATCGACCCGGCGGGCGGCTCCTGGTACGTGGAGCGGCTCACCGACGAACTCGCGGACGCCGCATGGTCGTTCTTCCAGGAGATCGAACGGTCCGGTGGCCAGGCCGCCGCCCTTCGCTCCGGGATGATCGGCGAGCGTCTCGCGGCCACCTGGGCGGCGCGCAGCAAGGACCTGGCGCGCCGCAAGGAGCCGATCACCGGGGTCAGCGAGTTCCCGCAGCTGGCGGAACGCCCGGTGGAGCGCGAGCCGGCCCCCGCCGTACCGGCCGAGACATCGGGCGGTCTGCCCAGGGTCCGCCGTGACGAGGCGTTCGAGGCGCTGCGCGCCCGGTCGGACGCCCACCTCGCGGCGACCGGGCAGCGGCCCAAGGTGTTCCTCGCCGCGCTCGGCCCCGCCGCGGCACACACCGCGCGGGCGTCGTTCGCCGCCAACCTCTTCCAGGCCGGCGGCATCGAACCGGTCCACGACCCGGTCTCGGTCGACGCGACCACGGCCGCCGACGCGTTCAGGGCCAGCGGGGCCACCGTGGCCTGCCTCTGCTCCAGCGACGCGCTCTACACCGAGCAGGCCGCGGCGGTCGCCGAGGCGCTGGGTTCGGCGGGTGCGCTGCGGGTGTTCCTCGCCGGCCGCCCCGGAGATTGCACCGGCGTCGACGAGTACGTCTTCGCGGGCTCCGATGTGGTGGCCGTGCTCTCCTCCCTCCTCGACCATATGGATGTGGCGTAATGCGTATCCCTGACTTCTCCGGCATCGAGCTCGGTCCGGGCGCCGCCGCCGAGGTGTCCGAGGAGCGGTGGCGCACCTCGGTGAAGGAGTCCTCCGGCAGTTCCGACGGCGACCTGTCGTGGGAGACCCCGGAAGGCATCGCGGTCAAGCCGCTGTACACCGGGCACGACCTCGAAGGGCTCGACTTCCTCGGTACGTATCCGGGCATCGCCCCGTATCTGCGGGGCCCGTACCCGACGATGTACGTCAACCAGCCCTGGACGATCCGGCAGTACGCCGGGTTCTCCACCGCCGAGGAGTCCAACGCCTTCTACCGCCGCAACCTCGCGGCCGGGCAGAAGGGCCTGTCCGTCGCCTTCGACCTGCCGACCCACCGCGGCTACGACAGCGACCACCCTCGGGTGACCGGCGATGTCGGCATGGCGGGCGTGGCGATCGACTCGATCTACGACATGCGGCAGCTCTTCGACGGCATCCCGCTGGACCGGATGTCGGTGTCGATGACGATGAACGGCGCGGTGCTCCCCGTACTGGCGCTATACATCGTGGCCGCGGAGGAGCAGGGAGTCGGGCCCGAGAAACTGGCCGGGACCATTCAGAACGACATTCTGAAAGAGTTCATGGTCCGCAACACCTACATCTATCCGCCGAAGCCCTCGATGCGGATCATCTCCGACATCTTCGCGTACACCTCGCAGAAGATGCCGCGCTACAACTCGATCTCCATCTCCGGCTATCACATCCAGGAGGCGGGTGCGACGGCCGATCTGGAGCTGGCGTACACCCTCGCGGACGGGGTGGAATATCTGCGGGCCGGACGGGACGCCGGTCTCGACGTGGACGCGTTCGCGCCCCGGCTGTCGTTCTTCTGGGCGATCGGCATGAACTTCTTCATGGAGATCGCGAAACTGCGGGCGGCCCGGCTGCTCTGGGCCAAGCTGGTCAAGGAGTTCGAGCCGAAGAACGCCAAGTCGCTGTCGCTGCGCACCCATTCACAGACGTCGGGGTGGTCGCTGACCGCGCAGGACGTGTTCAACAACGTCACCCGGACCTGTGTGGAGGCGATGGCCGCCACCCAGGGGCACACCCAGTCGCTGCACACCAACGCGCTCGACGAGGCGCTCGCCCTGCCGACGGACTTCTCCGCCCGGATCGCCCGGAACACCCAGCTGCTGCTCCAGCAGGAGTCGGGCACCGGCCGGGTGATCGACCCGTGGGGCGGCAGCGCGTACGTGGAGAAGCTGACGTACGACCTGGCGCGCCGGGCCTGGCAGCACATCGAGGAGGTCGAGGCGGCGGGCGGCATGGCGCAGGCCATCGACGCGGGCATCCCCAAGCTCCGGGTGGAGGAGGCCGCGGCCCGCACCCAGGCGCGGATCGACTCCGGGCGCCAGCCGGTGATCGGGGTGAACAAGTACCGGGTGGAGACCGATGAGCAGATCGATGTGCTCAAGGTCGACAACTCGTCGGTGCGCACCCAGCAGATCGAGAAGCTGCGCCGGCTGCGCGAGGAGCGCGACGAGTCGGCCTGCCGGGCCGCGCTGGACGCGCTCACGGCCGCGGCCGAGCGGGATCCCGGCCCCGGCCTCGAAGGCAATCTGCTGGCCCTCGCCGTCGACGCGGCACGCGCGATGGCGACCGTGGGCGAGATCTCGGACGCACTGGAGAAGGTGTACGGGAGGCATGCGGGCCAGATCCGTACGATCTCCGGTGTGTATCGCAACGAGGCAGGTGAATCCCCTTCCGTGGACCGGACCCGGGCGTTGGTGGACAGGTTCGAGGAGGCCGAGGGGCGCCGTCCGCGCATCCTGGTCGCCAAGATGGGACAGGACGGCCACGATCGCGGCCAGAAGGTGATCTCGACGGCCTTCGCCGACCTGGGCTTCGACGTCGATGTCGGCCCGCTGTTCCAGACGCCGGCCGAGGTGGCACGGCAGGCGGTCGAGGCGGACGTGCACATCGTGGGCGTCTCCTCGCTGGCCGCCGGGCACCTCACACTGGTGCCGGCGCTCCGCGAGGAGCTGGCTGCCGAGGGGCGCGAGGACATCATGATCGTGGTGGGCGGGGTGATTCCGCCGCAGGACGTCAAGGCGCTCCACGAGGCGGGCGCGACGGCCGTGTTCCCGCCCGGCACGGTCATTCCGGATGCCGCGTACGACCTGGTGGCGCGGCTCGGTGCCGCGCTCGGCCACGAGCTGTGAGCCGCTGACCCGATGGCTCCGAAGATCGATATCGACAGCTATGTGAAGGGGGTGCTCGACGGGAAGCGGGCGCAGATCGCGCGCGCCATCACTCTCGTCGAGTCCACCCGGCCCGATCACCGGTCGCTGGCCCAGCAGTTGCTGCGCGAGCTGCTGCCGCACTCCGGCTCCGCGCGGCGGATCGGCATCAGCGGCGTGCCGGGGGTCGGGAAGTCCACCTTCATCGACGCCCTCGGCACGATGCTCACCGGGCTCGGGCACCGGGTCGCGGTGCTGGCCGTCGATCCGTCCTCCAGCCGTACCGGCGGCTCCATCCTGGGCGACAAGACCAGGATGGAGCGGCTCGCGGTGGACCCGGCGGCGTTCGTACGTCCGTCCCCGACCGCCGGGACGCTCGGCGGGGTGGCCAAGGCGACCCGGGAGTCCATCGTGGTGATGGAGGCCGCGGGGTACGACGTGGTGCTGGTGGAGACGGTGGGCGTCGGACAGTCGGAGACGGCGGTGGCCAACATGGTCGACACGTTTCTGCTGCTGACGCTGGCCCGGACCGGCGATCAGCTCCAGGGGATCAAGAAGGGGGTGCTGGAGCTGGCGGACGCGATCACGGTCAACAAGGCGGACGGCCCGCACGAGCGCGACGCCCGCGCGGCCGCCCGTGAACTGGCGGGCGCGCTGCGGCTGATGCACCCGGTGGACGCGGCGTGGACCCCGCCGGTCCTTACCTGCAGCGCCCGTGAGTCGGCCGGTCTCGACACGCTGTGGGAGCGGCTGGAGCAGCACCGCGCGCTGCTGGAGTCGACCGGCCGGCTCGCCGCGAAGCGGCGTGACCAGCAGGTCGACTGGACGTGGACGATGGTGCGGGACGAGTTGCTGGAGAGTCTGCGCGGTCATCCGGAGGTGCGCGCGCTCGCTCCGGGGCTGGAACAGCGGGTGCGGGAAGGCGAGTTGACGGCCACGCTGGCGGCCGAACGGATCCTGGCCGCGTTCCGGGGCACGGCCTGATCCGGAAGAAGGCCGGTGGCCGGGGTCTCACCCCGGCCACCGGGCGGCGGACTCCTACAGATCGAGCTGGTACTGGACCGACTTGTGTGTCGGCTCGTAGCCCAGCGCGTCGTTGATGCTCCGCATGTGCGTATTGCTGTCGGCGGTGTCCGTCAACAGCCCTTCCAGGCCCGGGTGGCTTTCGCGGGCCTGGAGGATGGACCGCGTCTTCATCCACCGGCCGAGGCCGTGCCCCCGGTGCTCGGGAAGGACTCCGGTGCCGTAGTGCTGGCCGTCGCCCGTCCCGTCGCCCGGGACGACCAGTTCCGTGAAGCCCACGATCGTGGCGTCGGACTCGTCGACCGCCGCGACCGTGTGGAGCAGGTCGCCGCGAGCGGCGATGGCCGCCGCCGCGGACCGGAGCCGGTCCACGTCCCAGACGACCGTGCCGAAGTCGGTGTCGTCCATGGGCATGTCGTCCATGGCCCGGCGGGACGCGGCGAACGTCGGCGCGAGGTCGTCCGGGACGGTGCCGTCCCAGGAGATGAGCCGGTAGCCCGGATGCGGCTGCCCGACGGTCCGGCGCAGGTCCTCGGTGTCGGACTTCGCCAGCGGAAGCCGGACGTACGTCAGGGTCAGCACCTTGCGCAGCCCCTTGGTCCGCAGGAAACGATCCCCCGGGGTCCCTGCCCGGACCTGCGCGATGACGCTGCGCCGGCCCTCCTCGCGGGCGGCGGCGACCGCCGTGTCGAACAGCCGCGAGCCGATGCCCTTGCGGCGCTCCGCCGGGTGGACGTGGAGCTCCAGTTCCGCGAGGTGGTCCTGGCCCCCGCGGGTGAAGACGCGCAGGAACGCCGACCCGACGGGGCTGCCCTCGGGGTCGGAGGCGAGCCAGACCAGACGATGGCTGCCACTGGCCCCATCGGGGTCGGACAGTGCGGTGATGCGTAGTGACAAGGTGACTCCTCCGCGCCCGGGGCGCCGGTCGGGATGGGTGAGCGGGCGGGTGGCCCGGAGAACCACATCACTCCGCGAACGCCGCGGCAACCGGATATCGGGGCCTTCGGCCCGGCCCCGGTTCCCCAGGGCCGTGGTACGGTGCCTTTGGTACTTGTGTCGGCCTCACTTCGAGGCGCCGGTGCCGAGTCACCTCTCCGAAGCTGCCGTGCCCGTCCTTTTCCGACCGGCGATCCAGCTTTCGCACATCACATCATCCAGTTCGGACCGGGTTCTTCTCCGTCCGGGCTTTCCCGCCCGTCGTGCGGGGCGTGATCTCTTCCGCCCGCGCCGTCCGGCCCCTTCATTCGCCATGTCCGCGAAAGGACCGCCCACCATGACCAGCACACTCGAACACCCGCTGCTCCGACAGGAGTTGCCCACCGACGCCACGACAGCGACCAGGACCGCCGGCGTCCTCGACCTCACACACCAGGGGAACGGCGCGCTGCGCCTCCAGGACGGCCGCCCCTCCCCCGGCGACGTGGTGGTCCCGGCCGCCCTGATCCGCCGCCACGGCCTGCGCCGGGGCGATGCCGTCGAGGGACTGTGCGACCGCCCCCGTACTCTCTCCGCCGTGGAGCGGGTCAACGGCCGCTCCCCGCAGGCGCTTCGCGGCAGGCCGCACTTCCGCGACCTCACCCCGCTCCACCCCAGGCACCGGCTGCGGCTGGAGACGCCGTCCGGCGGCGCCGCGATGCGTATCGTCGACCTGATCGCACCGATCGGCAAGGGGCAGCGCGGGCTCGTCGTCGCGCCGCCCAGGACCGGAAAGACGGTGCTGCTCCAGCAGGTCGCCGCCGCCGTCGCCGCCAACCACCCCGAGTGCCACCTGATGGTGGTGCTGGTCGACGAACGCCCCGAGGAGGTCACCGACATGCGCCGGTCCGTACGGGGCGAGGTCCTCGCCTCGACGTTCGACCGGCCCGCGAAGGAGCACATCGCACTCGCCGAACTCGCGGTCGAACGTGCCAAGCGACTGGTCGAGCAGGGCCAGGACGTCGTCATCCTGCTCGACTCCCTCACCCGTCTGTGCCGCGCCCACAACAACGCCTCCGCCGCGGGCGGACGCACTCTCAGCGGCGGCGTCGACGCGGCCGCCCTGCTCGGCCCCAAGCAGCTCTTCGGCGCCGCCCGACTCGCCGAGGAGGGTGGCTCCCTCACCATCCTGGCCACGGCGCTGGTGGAGACCGGCTCCCGCGCCGACGACTACTTCTTCGAAGAGCTGAAGAGCACCGGCAACATGGAGCTCCGGCTCGACCGCCAACTCGCGGACAGGCGCATCCACCCGGCCGTGAACATCCCGGCGTCCGGCACGCGGCGCGAGGAACTCCTCGTACCTGAGGGCGAGTTGCGGGTGGTACGGGGACTTCGGCGCGCGCTGCACGCCAGGGACTCGCAGACCGCGCTGGAGACGCTGCTGGACCGGATCCGCCGCACCCCGGACAACGCGGCCTTCCTCCGTGCCGTCCATCGCACCGTCCCGGACGCCTGAGCCTGTCCGCGCGGCGCCGGCCCGGCGCAATAGCATGGCCGGGCCACGCATGATCCGCGCTCACGAGCACAGGGAGAGCAGCCACATGGAGTTCCGCCGACTCGGCCGCAGCGGTCTGACCATCAGTGAGATCGCCTACGGAAACTGGCTCACCCACGGCTCCCAGGTGGAGGAGGACGCGGCGGTCGCCTGCATCCGCGCCGCCCTGGACGCCGGAATCACCACTTTCGACACCGCGGACGTCTACGCCGAGACCCGGGCCGAGGCCGTCCTGGGCCGGGCCCTCAGGAACGAACGCCGTGAGGGTCTGGAGGTGTTCACCAAGGTCTACTTCCCGACCGGTCCCGGACACAACGACCGGGGGCTCGGCCGCAAGCACATCATGGAGTCCATCGACAATTCGCTGCGCCGCCTGCAGACGGATTACGTGGACCTGTACCAGGCCCACCGCTACGACCACTCGACACCGCTGGAAGAGACCATGGAGGCGTTCGCCGACGTCGTCCGCTCCGGCAAGGCCCTCTATATCGGCGTTTCGGAGTGGACGGCCGACCAGCTGCGCGCCGCCCATGGACTGGCCCGCGAGCTGCGGGTGCCGCTGATCTCCAACCAGCCCCAGTACTCGGCCCTGTGGCGGGTCATCGAAAGCGATGTGGTGCCCGCCTCCGAGGAGCTGGGCATCGGCCAGATCGTCTGGTCCCCGATCGCCCAGGGCGCGCTCACGGGCAAGTACAAGCCCGGTGCGCCGCTCCCGGCCGGTTCGCGGGCGACGGACGACAAGGGCGGCGCGAACATGGTCGCCGGCTGGCTGCGTGACGACGTGCTGGAGCGCGTCCAGCGCTTGCGGCCGCTCGCCGACGGCGCCGGTCTCAGTCTGGCCCAGCTCGCGGTCGCGTGGGTGCTGCAGAACTCGAACGTCTCCGCCGCGATCATCGGCGCCTCCCGGCCCGAGCAGGTGACGGAGAACGTCCGGGCGGCCGGTGTGACACTCGACGCGGAGCTGCTGAAGGGGATCGACGACATCCTGGACCCGGTGGTCGAGCGGGATCCCGCGCTGACGGCCGGGCACGCGGGCAACAGCTGATCCGACCGGCCCCGGCCCCGGCACGAGCGGGGGCCGGGGCGGTGCGCGATCAGGTGCCGGTGTGCAGCGCGGCGGTGTACTCGCGGACCTGCGCCGGTGTGAGGTAGGAGTCGGGGTACTCGAAGTCGCGCAGTTTCGCCGGCTGACGGGACAGGAAGCCGGTGCGTACGAAGTCGTCGCCCGCGACCGCGTTGAGCACCCAGTTGGTCATGACCCGCGCCTTGGCGACATTGGTGCGCAGCGCCGACCAGTGGTACCCGCGTGCGACGGCCTGTGCGGGGATTCCGTGCATCTCGACGCCGAGCGGCTTGGAGACCGCGTCCTTGCCGCCGAGGTCCACGACGAGACCGAGGTCCTTGTGGACGTACGGCTTCAGCGGCTGGTGCCGCAGTGTCGCGATGAGATTGTCGGCGAGCCTGCGGCCCTGGCGCATGGCGTGCTGTGCGGTGGGCGGGCAGACTGCTCCGTCGCCCTTGCTCAGGTCCGGCACGGCCGCGCAGTCGCCGAGGGCGAAGACGCCGTCGAAGCCCGGCAGCCTCATCTCGGGGGTGACGGCCAGCCGTCCGCGTACCGTCTCCGCGTCGAGCGTGTTGACCAGCGGGCTCGCGGTGACGCCCGCTGTCCAGATCAGGGTTCGGCAGGGCAGCACCCGGCCGTCGGTGAAGGTCACCTTCTCCGGAGCGGCCTCCGCGATCGAGACGCCGAGCGACACGTCGATGCCACGGGCGCGCAGCACCTCCAGGGCGCTGCGGCCCAGCTTGTCCCCCAGTTCGGGCATCAGCTTCGGGGCGATGTCGATGAGATGCCACTTGATCAGCTTCGGGTCGAGCCTCGGGTAGTGCCTCACCGCGTTGCTGGTGAGGCGCTGCAGACAGGCTGCCGTCTCGGTGCCCGCGTATCCACCGCCGACCACCACGAACTGCAGGCGCGAGGCCCGTTCGTTCTCGTCGTGGCTGGCGTCCGCGAGGTCGAGCTGGGCGATCACGTGGTCCCGTACGTAGGCGGCCTCGGCCAGTGTCTTCATGCCCCGTGCGTTGTCCAGCAGGCCGGGGATGTCGAAGGTACGGGTGATGCTCCCGGCACTGAGCACGATGTAGTCGTAGGGCTCGTAGACGATCTCGTCGGTGATCTTGCGGATGACGCAGATCTTCGCCTTGGGGTCCACACCGATGGCCCCGCCCGGAATGATCCGGGTGCGGTGCTTGCGGCTGCGGCGCAGCGAGACGGCGACCGACTGCGGAGTGAGCACGCCCGCCGCCACCTGCGGCAGCAGAGGGAGGTAGAGCTGGTACGAGAACGGGGCGACGAGCGCGATCTCCGCCTCGCCGGGGATGAGCCCGCGCTCCAGACGGCGTACGCATTCCACTCCGGCGAATCCGGCTCCGACAACGAGGATCCTGCGTCGTGCCACAGTGTTCGTCCCTTCTCGGGCCTGTACCGGTCATCCGTTCGCCTGCCCCGTCGCACGCGCCCGTCGTCCCATCTTCACGAGCCTCGGGCGAGTTCGCCTGCTGGGGGCGGCGGAAGGACGACGCCACCCGGTCAGCGGGTCAGCAGGGTCAGTGCGGTACAGGTGCCGCCGATCACGCCGACCAGCACGACTCCGGTGGCCACGCAGCGCGCCCTGAGCACGCGGTAGCGCGCCTCGTACTCGCCGTGCAGCGCGGTGGCGCGGGCGGAGATGCGGCCGAGCGTCGCCCGTGATGCGGCGAGACGGTCGGCGGTGTAGACCCGTTCGACGTCCTCGCGCTGTGCCGCGGTGAGCCAGGGCAGCTCGTCGGTGAAGCGGACCGCCATGCGGCGGGCCTCCTCGATCTCGGCGCTCCACAGCAGGTAGCCCTGCAGCTGTGCCAGGCCGCGGGCGCTGTCCTTGTCGGGGTCCATTCGCTCCTCCTCTCCCCGGGCCGTCGTGGTCACGCCCGCTCGTCCCCCGGGGCCCGGGGGAGCTCCGTCTCCGGGCGGTTGAGGGCTTCGTCGAGCGCCCGGACCGTGGGGTGGTGCAGGTCGAAGGCCGGGGATTCGGAACGGATCCGCGGCAGGGTGTGGAAGTTGTGCCGCGGCGGCGGGCAGGAGGTCGCCCACTCCAGCGAGCGGCCGTAGCCCCACGGGTCGTCGACCCCGACGTTCTTGCCGTACTTGGCGGTCTTCCACACGTTGTAGAGGAACGGCAGCATCGACAGGCCGAGCAGGAACGAGGAGATCGTCGAGATCGTGTTCAGCGCGGTGAAGCCGTCGACGGCGAGGTAGTCGGCGTAGCGGCGCGGCATTCCCTCGGCACCGAGCCAGTGCTGCACCAGGAACGTGCCGTGGAAGCCCACGAAGAGCGTCCAGAACGTGATCTTGCCGAGCCGCTCGTCCAGCATCTTGCCGGTGAACTTCGGCCACCAGAAGTGGAATCCGGAGAACATCGCGAAGACCACGGTGCCGAAGACGACGTAGTGGAAGTGCGCGACGACGAAGTACGAGTCCGAGACGTGGAAGTCCATCGGGGGCGACGCGAGGATGACACCGGTCAGGCCGCCGAAGAGGAAGGTCACCAGGAAGCCGATCGACCAGAGCATCGGTGTCTCGAAGGACAGCGACCCCTTCCACATCGTGCCGATCCAGTTGAAGAACTTCACACCGGTCGGTACCGCGATGAGGAAGGTCATGAACGAGAAGAACGGCAGCAGCACACCGCCCGTGACATACATGTGGTGCGCCCACACGGTCGCGGAGAGGCCCGCGATGGCGATCGTCGCGCTGATCAGGCCGATGTAGCCGAAGATCGGTTTCCGGCTGAAGACCGGGATGACCTCGCTGACGATGCCGAAGAACGGCAGGGCGATGATGTACACCTCCGGGTGGCCGAAGAACCAGAAGAGGTGCTGCCAGAGCAGTGCGCCTCCGTTGGCCGGGTCGAAGACGTGCGCGCCGAACTTGCGGTCCGCCTCCAGCACCAGGAGGGCCGCCGCGAGGACCGGGAAGGCCAGCAGGACCAGCACGGCGGTCAGCAGGACGTTCCAGACGAAGATCGGCATGCGGAACATCGTCATGCCGGGAGCGCGCATGCAGATGATCGTGGTGATGAAGTTGACCGAACCGAGGATCGTGCCGAAGCCGGAGAAGGCCAGACCCATGATCCACATGTCGCTGCCGATGCCCGGTGAGCGGACCGCGTCGGTCAGCGGGGAGTAGGCGAACCAGCCGAAGTCCGCCGCGCCGCTCGGGGTGAGGAAGCCCCCGACCACGATGATCGAGCCGAAGAGGTACAGCCAGTACGCGAACATGTTCAGCCGCGGGAACGCCACGTCGGGCGCGCCGATCTGCAGCGGCATGATCCAGTTGGTGAATCCGGCGAACAGCGGCGTCGCGAACATCAGCAGCATGATCGTGCCGTGGATCGTGAACGCCTGGTTGAACTGCTCGGGCGAGACGATCTGGATCCCCGGACGCGCCAGCTCGGCGCGCATGATCAGGGCCAGCACACCGCCGACGAGGAAGAAGGCGAACGAGGTGACGAGGTAGAGCGTGCCGATCGTCTTGTGGTCGGTGGTGGTCAGCCACTTGATGACGACGTTTCCCGGTTCCTTGGCACGGACCGGAAGCTCGTTCGCGTACGCCTCCTCTTCGTCGGCTGCCCCTGTTGTGCCCGTCGTCGTCACTGGGACGCTCCTTCGATTGTCGTTCGCGGGTGGACCGAGCACCCGGCAGGGGCGCCGTTTCCACCGGGACGGCCGACCGACCGGTCCCGCGCGCGTCACGCCAGATTCCAGGTGCAGCAAATCAGCCGCGGGGCCGCTATGCGTGGCCCGCCGCCCGCCGCCGCGTGACATTCACCCGTCAGGGCGTCCATGGGCAGGGGCGTGTCGATTGCGGGTGCGGGCCGGTGCCGTGGCGGTCCACGGCAGCGCGACGGACACCGTGACGGTCGTGCGCGCGGAACGCGGAACGCGGGCCTTCCGTCCGGTCAACCGGCGGCGGACGCAGGTCGTTTCATGCCGTCGGTCCACCGTGGGCCGAGGAGCTGACGGCCGAACTCCTATACGGTCCGGTGCCGTTGGCGATCGATCCGGTGAACGCCCGGACCGGGGACCGGCGACGGGCTCCCCCGGCGGTGCTCAGGCCAGTCCGCCGGTCGCGCGGATGTTCTGCCCCGTGATCCATCGGCCGTCGTGGCCGACGAGGAAGGCGACCGCATCGGCCACGTCCGCGGGTTCCCCCAGTCGGCGCAGCGGGGTCATGCCGGTGACTGCCTCCAGTGCCTGCGGCTGGTTGGTGCCGCGCAGCAGTTCGGTGTCGGTGGCGCCGGGCGAGACGGTGTTGACCGTGATCCCGCGGGCCCCGAGTTCATGGGCGGCGACGACGGTGAGCTGCTCGACCGCGCCCTTGCTCGCCACATAGGCGCAGATGCCGGGGCCCGGCCGCACGGTGTTGGCCGTGGAGATGTTCACGATGCGGCCGCCGTCGCGCATCCGCAGCGCCGCGTGGCGGATCGTCGTGAAGACCGCTCTCGTGTTGACCGCCATCACCTTGTCGAAGACCGCCGGATCGGTGTCCGTGATCAGGGACGGGGTGGGGCAGAGGGCGGCGTTGTTCACCAGGATGTCCAGCCCGTCGAGCTCTTCCTCGGCAACCGACATCAGACGCTCCGGGCCGTCCGGGTCCGCCAGATCCAGTCGGACGGCCCGCACCCTGCCGCCGTTGCCCCGCACCGTACGGACGACCTCGGCCGCGGCGTCGTCGCTGGTCGCGTAGTTGAAGACCACGTGTGCCCCGTCGCGGCACAGGCGCTCGACGATCGCGCGACCGATGCCCCGTGATCCACCGGTGACCACGGCGTTCCTGCCTGTCAGCACAGCCCCTCCTCCTCCACAGCACGGTCGGTCCGGGCGTCCGAACCTATCGCCGGAACGGTTCCCTGTGGCTCCGGCTGCACGGAAAGTCTCCGAGTCGGCGGCCTGGCCGCGGTGCCGGTCCGGGACATGGGACCGCCCCGGCCGGGCAGGGTGCCGACCGGGGCGGGAGGGATGGGGGCGACCGGACGCGCCCCTTCTCCGCAGGCGTTTCGTCAGACCGTCTCAGGCGTCTCGTCAGCCGATGGCGGCGATGGCCTGGACGAACGTCTCCGACGGACGCATGACGGCCGAGGCCTTGGCCGGGTCGGGCTGGTAGTAGCCACCGATGTCGGCCGGCGAGCCCTGCACCGCGATCAGCTCGTCGACGATGGTCTGCTCCTGCTCGCCCAGCGTCTTCGCGAGCGCGGCGAACGCCTGCGCGAGCTGTGCGTCGCCGGTCTGCTGCGCCAGCTCCTGGGCCCAGTAGAGCGCCAGGTAGAAGTGGCTGCCGCGGTTGTCGATCCCACCCAGCTTGCGGCTCGGCGACTTGTCCTCGTTGAGGAAAGTGCCGGTCGCGCGGTCGAGGGTGTCGGCGAGGATCTGGGCGCGCGCGTTGCCCGTGGTGGCCGCCAGGTGCTCGAAGCTGGCCGCGAGCGCGAAGAACTCGCCCAGGCTGTCCCAGCGCAGGTAGTTCTCCTTGACGAGCTGCTGGACGTGCTTGGGCGCGGAGCCGCCGGCGCCCGTCTCGAACAGACCGCCGCCGTTCATGAGCGGGACGACGGAGAGCATCTTCGCGCTCGTGCCCAGCTCCAGGATCGGGAACAGGTCGGTCAGGTAGTCACGCAGCACGTTGCCGGTGACCGAGATGGTGTCCTCGCCGCGGCGGATGCGCTCCAGCGAGAACGCGGTGGCCTTCACCGGCGACATGATCTCGATCTGCAGACCGTCGGTGTCGTGGTCGGCCAAGTACGTCTTGACCTTGGCGATCAGCTGCGCGTCGTGGGCGCGGTCCTCGTCGAGCCAGAACACGGCCGGGACGCCGGTGGCGCGGGCGCGGGTGACGGCGAGCTTGACCCAGTCCTGGATCGGCAGGTCCTTGGCCTGGCACATGCGGAAGATGTCGCCGGCGCCCACGGCCTGCTCCAGCACGACGTCGCCGCTGCCGTCGAGGACCCGCACCGTACCGGTGGCCGGGATCTCGAAGGTCTTGTCGTGGCTGCCGTACTCCTCGGCCTTCTGGGCCATCAGACCGACGTTCGGCACCGAGCCCATGGTCGACGGGTCGAAGGCGCCGTTGGCGCGGCAGTCGTCGATGACGACCTGGTAGACACCCGCGTAGCTGCTGTCCGGCAGCACCGCGAGGGTGTCGGCCTCCTCGCCGTCCGGGCCCCACATGTGACCGGAGGTGCGGATCATGGCCGGCATGGAGGCGTCGACGATGACATCGCTCGGGACGTGCAGGTTGGTGATGCCCTTGTCCGAGTCGACCATGGCCAGCGCCGGGCCCTCGGCCAGCTCGGCCTCGAAGGACGCCTTGATCTCGGCGCCCACGTGCGGCACCGAGTCCAGGCCCTTGAGGATGGCGCCGAGGCCGTCGTTCGGGGACAGACCGGCCGCGACGAGCGCCTCGCCGTACTTGGCGAAGGTGTTCGGGAAGAAGGCGCGGACCACGTGGCCGAAGATGATCGGGTCGGAGACCTTCATCATGGTGGCCTTGAGGTGGACGGAGAACAGCACGCCCTCGGCCTTGGCGCGGGCGACCTGCGCGGTGAAGAACTCGCGCAGCGCCGCGACGCGCATGACCGCCACGTCGACGACCTCGCCCGCGAGCACCGGCACCGACTCGCGCAGCACGGTGGTGCTGCCGTCGTCACCGGCGAGCTCGATGCGCAGCGAACCGGCCTCGGCGATGACCGTGGACTTCTCGGTGGAGCGGAAGTCGTCGACGCCCATGGTGGCGACGTTCGTCTTCGAGTCGGCGGACCACTTGCCCATGCGGTGCGGGTGCGCCTTGGCGTAGTTCTTGACCGAGGCGGGGGCACGGCGGTCGGAGTTGCCCTCGCGCAGCACGGGGTTCACCGCGCTGCCCTTGACCTTGTCGTAGCGCGCGCGGACGTCCTTGTCCTCGTCGGTCTGCGGGTCGTCCGGGTAGTCCGGGAGCGCGTAGCCCTGCGCCTGGAGCTCGGCGATGGCCGCCTTCAGCTGCGGGATCGAGGCCGAGATGTTCGGCAGCTTGATGATGTTGGCCTCGGGCCGCTTGGCCAGCTCACCGAGCTCGGCGAGCGCGTCGTCGATGCGCTGGCCCTCCTCCAGACGCTCGGGGAAGCCGGCGATGATGCGTCCGGCCAGCGAGATGTCACGGCTCTCGACATTGACCCCGGCCGTCGAGGCGTACGCCTGGACAACCGGCAAGAACGAATACGTCGCCAGGGCCGGGGCCTCGTCGGTGTGTGTATAGATGATGGTCGAGTCAGTCACCCTGTGCTCCGCTCCACGTCTGCAACATTGCTTGACATCAAGATATCTCGTGATCGCCCCGGCCTCGACAGGGCCCTGCTCTCATCGACGGCGAAGCGTGTCACCCCGGTCGCGCGGCGCACGCCCGCCCCGGATCGTGACCGCACCCGACGCCACCCCCGGCAGGAAGCTCGGCGGGCAACAGACAAGTGTCATACGGTGGTTGCCCCAATGCCCGCCAGAAGGAGTGCGCACATGCCGGTCTCGCTGGGTCTCGGTCTTCCGCAGATGAAGCAGTACGACATCGGCCGCGATGTGGCCGCCGTGGCACGCGCGGCGGAGGAGGTCGGCTACGAGAGCCTGTGGGTCTTCGAGCGGATCATCTTTCCCGAGCCCGCCACGCAGGGGCTGTACGGCGTTCCGGGGCTGCCCTGGCCCGAGCAGTACCGCAGTGTCGCCGACCCCCTGATCACTCTCGCGCTGGCCGCCGGGGCCACGAGCCGGGCCAGGCTCGGCACCAGCGTCCTGGTCGCTCCGCTGCACGTACCGTTCCAGCTGGCCCGTGCGCTCGCCTCGCTCGATGTCGCGAGCGGCGGCCGGGTGATCGCGGGCATCGGCACGGGCTGGTCCCTGGACGAGTACGCGGCCGCCTCGGTCGCCCCCTTCGAGAAGCGCGGTGCGGTCCTGGACGAGCTGCTGGACGTGTGCGCGGCGGTCTGGGGCCCGGATCCGGTCTCGTACGAGGGCGAGCTGACCACCATCGCCCCGTCCGAGGTCGGCCCGAAGCCGGTGCGCCCCATCCCGGTCTATCTGCCGGCGAACAGCCCCCGGGCCACCCGCCGGCTGGTCGACCGGGCGGACGGCTGGATGCCCGTGGCCATGGGCGCCGCCCAGCTGACCGAGCAGTGGGAGCGGGTCCAGGACCTGGCGGCCGAGCGCGGCCGGGAGCGTCCGGTCGGCGTCTGCGCCCGCGCCAACGCCAGGTACAGCGCCGAACCGGTCCGTGGTGCGGACCGCGCCCCCTTCCACGGCGATGTGGCCCAGATCGTCGAGGACCTGGTGGCCCACGCCGCGACGGGTGTTCCGGAGATCCTGCTGGATCTCCAGGGCACGACACGCGACGCCTCGGAGCTGATCGACGTGGCGGCCGAGGTGTACGGGGCGGCGCGGGCGGCGGGCGTCTGACAGCACGGCGACGGAACGGGCACGGGGCGACGGGCCGCGCGGAGCGGCGGCGGAGGCCCTACGTCATCCGCGACGGGCCGCGGGCCGGGTCGGGCGTACCGCCAGGCATACCGCGGGCGCACATGGTGCACTATGACTGATGCACGGCATGGCTTGGGCGCTCTCCACGGGGGCTGCGGTCACGCTGTCCTGGTGGGGCGTCCATACGGTGCTGTCGGGGACCGCGTACGACCCGCCCCGCGCCCTGCCGATCGCGGACGCGGCACGCGCCGCGGACGAAGCAGCGAAGCCGCAGCCCTACTCCACGTACCGCCCCGAGAAGTCCCCCGAGCCGAGCAAGTCCGCGCCCGGCGGCAACGGGGGCGGCAAGGACGACACGGTCCGCAGGCCGTCGGCCGGCGCCCCGCGGAGCTCCGCGCCGACTCCCCTGCCGAGCCCGAGCGGCAAGCCGTCGGGCGGGGCCGTGAACGTGAAGCGCTACACCGTCGACGGGGGCCGCGTCGTCTTCGGCATCAAGCGGTCCTCGGCGGACCTGGTCTCGGCGACCCCCGAATCGGGCTGGCAGATGCAGGTGTGGAAGACCCCGCAGTGGATCCGGGTGACCTTCACCCGGGACGACCGCGAGATCTCGGTCTTCTGCACCTGGTACCAGCACGCGCCGCTCGTCGAGATCGATGAACGGTAGAGCCTCCCCCGGTCCCGGCGCTGCCCGGCCGCACATCCGTTCAGCCTCCTCCGGCACAACGTGATGCCCCATCAGTAGAGTCGACAGCGACCAGGCGAATCCAGCCCGGCCCGTGTGCACCCTGCTCGGTGCCGGGCCTTCCCACCTCGCTAGGAGATACCGTTGAGGATGCTGATCAACGTCCCCGAAACCGTTGTCGCGGACGCACTGCGCGGTATGGCCGCCGCCCACCCCGAACTGACCGTGGATGTCGAGAACCGTGTCGTCGTACGACGCGACGCCCCCGTGGCCGGGAAGGTGGCGCTGGTCTCCGGCGGCGGTTCCGGGCACGAGCCGTTGCATGCGGGGTTCGTCGGGCCCGGGATGCTGTCCGCGGCCTGTCCCGGAGAGGTGTTCACCTCGCCCGTGCCGGATCAGATGGTGCGGGCCGCCGCCGCGGTCGACAGCGGGGCAGGGGTGCTGTTCGTCGTCAAGAACTACACGGGTGACGTGCTGAACTTCGAGATGGCCGCGGAGCTCGCCGAGGACGAGGGCGTGCAGGTCACCCAGGTACTGGTCAATGACGACGTGGCGGTGACCGACAGTCTCTTCACCGCGGGACGCCGGGGTACGGGCGCCACTCTGTTCGTCGAGAAGATCGCCGGGGCGGCGGCCGACGAGGGTGCGCCGCTGGAGCGGGTGGCGGCCGTCGCCCGGCAGGTGAACGAGTCGTCGCGGAGTTTCGGGGTGGCGCTCGGCGCCGTCACCACGCCGGCCAAGGGCTCGCCCACGTTCGATCTGCCGCCGGGTGAGCTGGAGCTCGGCATCGGCATCCACGGCGAGCCGGGGCGGGAGCGGCGGCCGATGATGACCTCGCGGGAGATCGCGGACTTCGCGGTGGACGCGGTGCTGGACGACCTGCGGCCGACCGGACCGGTGATCGTGCTGGTCAACGGGATGGGCGCGACGCCACTGCTGGAGCTGTACGGGTTCAATGCCGAGGTCCAGCGGGTGCTGTCCGAGCGGGGCGTCGTGGCAGCTCGTACGCTCGTGGGGAACTATGTGACCTCGCTCGACATGGCGGGCTGTTCGGTGACGCTCTGCCAGGTGGACGAGGAGCTGCTGCGGCTCTGGGACGCGCCGGTGGAGACGCCTGCGCTGCGCTGGGGCCGATGATCCGCCGGTACCGCACCCCGCCCTGCTGGAGCGACAAGGAGATCATGTGCTCGACGCCGACTTCTTCCACCGTTGGATGGCCGCGGCCGCGGCTCTGGTGAGCCGTGAGGCGGACCGCCTCACCGACCTCGATTCCGCGATCGGGGACGCCGATCACGGCAGCAATATGCAGCGCGGCTTCGCCGCGGTGACCTCGGTCCTGGACAAGGAGCCGCCGCAGACCCCGGGGGCCGTACTGATGCTGGCCGGCAGGCAGTTGATCTCGACGGTCGGCGGTGCTTCGGGCCCGTTGTACGGGACGCTGCTGCGACGTACGGGAAAGGCCCTGGGCGACGCCCCCGCCGTGACACCGCAGCAGTTGGCGGAGGCGCTCGGGGTGGGCGTCGCGGCCGTGGCGCAGCTCGGTGGGGCGCAGGCCGGGGACAAGACGATGCTCGATGCGCTGCTGCCGGCCGCCGAGGCGCTCGGCACGTCGTTCGCGGCGGCCCGGGACGCGGCCGAGGCGGGGGCGCTGGCGACGGTGCCGATGCAGGCCCGCAAGGGCAGGGCGAGCTACCTGGGTGAGCGCAGCATCGGTCATCAGGATCCCGGGGCGACGTCCTCGGCCCTGCTGATCACCGCACTGGCCGATACCGGGGCGGCGGACGGGAGCGACGCATGAGTGACGGGAAGCAGGTCGGGATCGTGCTGGTCTCGCACAGCGGCCCGGTGGCCGAGTCGGTCGCCGAGCTGGCCAAGGGCCTTGCCGCGGGTGGCGCCACGGCTCCGGTGGCCGCTGCCGGGGGCACCCCGGCGGGTGGTCTCGGGACGAGTGCGGAGCTGATCGCCGAGGCCGCCAGGTCGGTGGACTGCGGCGCGGGCGTCGCGCTGCTGGTCGATCTGGGAAGTGCGGTGCTCACGGTCAAGTCGATGCTGGCCGAGGGCGACGAGCTGCCGGACGGCTCCCGCCTGGTGGACGCGCCGTTCGTGGAGGGCGCCGTGGCGGCCGTGGTCACGGCGTCGGCGGGCGGCGACATCGCGGCGGTGGCGGCTGCGGCGTCGGAGGCGTACGAGTACCGCAAGCTCTAGGGTCTGCGGGGCCGCCCCGCACCGTGTCGTGGTGCGGGGCGGCCTCCTGTCAGGCGGGGGCGGGGCGGGCCGGCCTTCGGTCCTCAGGCCGCCGGCGCGGACCCGGCTGCCGCGATCCTGATCTGCGCCTTCTGTGTCGTGCCGTTGACCGTCACGGCGAGCGTGATCGTCCCCGGCCGCAGCGCGGTGAGGGTGCCGGTCGACGGGTCGAGTACCGCCGTGTGGCGGTGACGGGTGCCGCTCCGGTCGCCGATGTGGACGTTCGGGGAGCCGGTCCAGTCCGCGGCCAGCGGGAAGCCGACCGGGACGCTCCGGGTCCCCTGGGTGACGGTCGCGCTGACCTTCGTACGGCTTCCGGTGCCGAGCACCGCGGGCGCGTCGATCCTCAGCGCGTCCACGTGCGCGCGGGTCTGTACGGAGACCCAGTCCGGCCCGCCCTGCCACGGCCGTTGCCGCGCGGCGGCCTGTGCTCCGTGGCTGACGCGGTCGGCGCCGACCAGCGACCAGCCGGTGAAACCGCCGTCGTCCGCGGGTCCGGCCGGTGCCTTGCCGGAGTTCCCGTTGATGAGGTAGGGCACGCCGTCGACGTGCGAGGCGTGGAAGACCCCCACGTGGCTGCCGATGAAGGCCGCGCCCTTGCCCGTCGTACGGCGGAAGTCGGCGAGCCACTGTTCGACCAGGGCCGCCTCCTTGCGGTCCCCGAGCTGGCTGCCCTTCTGCACGGTCGGATCGCGCGGCGGCACGTGCTCGATCACCATGAACGAATCGACGTCACGGTCCTTCGCCGCCGCGTCCAGCTGGGCACGGAGCTGCTCGATCTGGGCGAAGCCCCCGCCGCGCAGGCTGAGGCTGGATGTGTCGAGCGTGACGAAGCGGGTGCCCTTGTGGTCGAACGTCCGCTGGGCGGGCCCGAATTCGGTGACGAAGTTGTCGATCCTGCCGCCCATCACCTCGTGGTTGCCCGGCACGTAGTACCAGGGCAGCGAGTCGCCGAGTTCCTCGGTGAGGATGCGGCGGGCGAGGGCGAGGTCCGCCGGCGATCCCTCGTCGACGAGGTCCCCGTTGACGACCAGGAAGTCCGGGGCCGCCGCCTTGATCTCGCGCAGGGTGCGCCGCGCCTGGGCGACGATCGCGCTGTCCGGGTCACGGGCGACGAACTGGGCGTCGGACATCACCGCGAACTGCCAGTCCCTGCGCCCGGTCACGGCCGCCGGGTCGATCAGGGGGTCGGCGGGAGCGGCTTGTTCGGGCAGGTCGACGGTGGGTGGCACCTGGGCGGTGAGGTCGTCGATCACGATCTCGCCCGTGTACTGCTTGTTCGCCCCGGTCTCCGCGAGGTAGAAGCGGGAGACGGAGAGCGGCATGGCGGCTCCCGGCGGCACGGCGAAGGTGACCTGTCGCCAGCCGTTCCAGGTGACGTACGGTCCGCGCAGCAGTTGGTCGGAGCCCGCCGCGTCCTTGAGGTGCAGGGTCGGCCAGGCGCCCCGGCCGTCGCCCTTGATCCACAGCTTGAACGACTGGGGCTGGCCGGGCACGGTGACCGGCTGGGGCGGGGCGGCGTAGGCGGCACGGGTCGCGGTGGACAGGGTGAAGTCGTAGCCGAGCTTCAGTCCGGTGCCGGTGTGGCCTTCGGGTGTGGCCTCCAGTGATCCGTCCGCGCGGGCCTGGCTGAACTTCCAGGACCCGGCGTCGTCGAAGGAGGAGACGGCCTGTTCGGTGAGGCCGACGCTGACGGCGAGGACGGTGGTGGTGCCCGCGACGGTCGCCTTGATCTGTCCGGCGCCGGAGCCGGTGCGCGAGGCGACGGTGAAGGAGCCCTGTCCGTCGTCATGGATGTCGAAGAGGGCGCGGTCGTACTCAAGCGCGATGTCGCGCGGCTCGACGGGGGCGCTGGTGCCGCGGGCGTCGAGCCCGACGATGCCGAAGGTGCCGGTGGCCCCGGCGTCGGCGAGACCCACCCGCTGGGTGGTGGGCTGGATCCGGGCCAGCTCGTCGAGGACGGTCAGGGAGGTGCTGCCGTGCGCCGGCCCGCGCTCGGCCCGTACGTCGGTGGTGCCGCTGCGGCGTGCGGTGAAGAGCCCGTTGCCGTCGACCGTGCCGACGGAGCCGCGTGCGGTGTGCCAGCGCGGGGTCCCCTGCGCGGGGCCGTACGTCTCGTCGTACCCGGTCGCGGTGAGGCGCCGGGTGAGGCCGGGGAAGACCCGGTCGGGGTGGCCGCCCTTGACGGGGTCGACGCCCGGGGCGGAGCCGGCGGGGGTCCGGGGCTGGACCCAGTAGCCCTTCAGTCGTCCGCTGCCGTCGGGGGCGGTGAGGGCGAGGCCGTTGGGGACGGTGCGTTCGCTGCCGTCGGAGGGGCTGTTCTCCACCTGGAGCGCATCGCTGCCGGGTGCGCGGGCGACGAGGGTCGACGATCCGCCGCCGTCCAGGTTGAGTGCGCTGTACGAGCCGGCGCGCCGCATCATCAGGGCGAGTTCGGTGAGGGTGACGCCGCCGCTGTCGGCCTGCCGCCCGTCGACGGTGAGGATCTGCATGGTCCGGCCGTCCTTGGAGAAGCCGACGGCGGTACGGGGCGCGGCGGTGTTGTTGCCCTCGCCGTCGTGGTTCTGCGCGACTCCGTCGACGACGAGGAGTTCCCGGCCGCCGACGGCGGTGCGCGGCACGGCCCCGCCGTCGGTGCGTGCCCGGTAGGTCAGGGACACCGGGTCGCCGGGCTCCAGGGCGTCGAGTGCGCCGGCTCCGGCTTCGCGGCCGACCAGGACGGTGGTGCCGTCGGGGACGGCCCCCGATCCGGGTGCGTGCGAGACGGAGACGACCTTGCCCTCCCGTACGACCGCTTCGGCGACCGGGGTCGCGTTGTCAACGGTCAGGGCACGGTCGGCGGTTCCCCAGGCCGAGGTGTACGCGCCGACTCCGCCGGCCGGCACATTGGCGGCGTTGTACGCGGCGAGCGGCCGCTGCCCGGCGGGCAGGGTGAGTGTCCCCTCGAAGTACAGGTTCAGGATGCGGCCCGCGCTGTCGGGACCGATGCCGACGGCCCGGTTGATCCCGGGGGCGGGCGACTGGACGGTGACCCCGTCCCTGATGCCGATCCCCTCGGGTGCGCCGGTCTGGTTGATGTCGAAGAAATCGGCGTTGATCGCGGCGACGGTGCGACGGCCGCGGCCCGCGTCGTGTCCGGCGGCCAGTTCGGAGACGGTGTGCCGCTCGGAGACCTTGCCGGAGGAGAGGTAGTCGGCGCGTACGCCGCTGCCGGTGAGGTCGACGGAGAGGTTGTCGACCCGCAGCCACTTGTCGGACTCGAGCCGGTCGTACGAACTGAGGCGGACCCCCGGGGCGACCGGGCGGGACGTACGCGCGGTCTCGATGCCGTCGCCGTCCGCGACCGATCGGAGCGCCCCCGCCGCGTTGCTCGCGGGTGGCGGAGCGACCGGTCTGAGGATCTCGGCGGGGGTGCGGGGACGTGGGTCGGGGTTCGAACCGGCGAGTGCGGGAGAGATCGCGCCGATGGTCATGGCGGACACCGTCACGAGCAGCACGAGCGGGCGCGCGACCGTCCCGTGTCCTCGCGCCGCCCTCCCGCGCGGTCCGGTTGTCCTGCCGACTATGCCAAGGCCCACAAGTCCTCCTGGAATCCCGATGGTTGCGCGGCCCGTTCCGGGCAAAGGCGCTGTCGGCGGACAGCATGGCCGCGCGCGCAACCGCGCACCAGGGGGCATCGGGAACCTCGCGGCGAACAGGACGCGTCGGCTCGATGACGGCAGTGATCACCGGGAAAGGGGTGTCGTCCACGGCGGTGTGGCCCGGCCGGGACGCAGACTGGACGGCATGCCGACCCAGAAGCGCGTCAGGCGCAGTGCGGGCCTTCTCCTGTTCCGGCGGCCGAACGGGGCCGTGGACGAAGCGACCATGGACGATACGGCCGTGGACGTCACGGCCGTGGACGACGACGCCGGGTTCGAGGTGCTCATCGGGCACATGGGCGGCCCGTTCTGGGCGGGCCGCGAGAGCGCGGCCTGGTCGATCCCCAAGGGGGAGTACGGCCCCGAGGAGGCACCCGAGGCCGCCGCCCGCCGGGAGTTCGCGGAGGAGTTCGGACATCCGGCGCCGGACGGTGAGTGGGTGGCGCTGGGTGAGGCACGTCAGTCCGGCGGCAAGACGGTGACGGTGTGGGCGCTGGAGGCGGATCTCGATGCCGCGACGGCGGTCCCCGGGACGTTCACCATGGAGTGGCCGAGGGGGTCGGGTGTGCTGCGGGAGTTCCCGGAGGTCGACCGGTTCGCCTGGTGCACGCCCCGGGACGCGGCAGAGCGGCTCGTCACGGGACAGCGGGTCTTCCTCGACCGGCTGCGGGAGCATCTGGCGGACGGGCGGGGGACGCCCGATCAGGGCGGCTGCTGACCGGACCGTTCCACGACCGGACGGACGGGGGCGGACGGGTCAGTGGTGCGCGCTCTCGCCCTGCGCCGCCTCGATGCTGCTGTGCAGGTCGCTCGTCGCGTCGAGCGCGGCGGCCCCGGAGACGACCAGGCAGGCCAGCAGCGCCGCCGCCGCGGCACGGCCGACGCGGGGCCGTGCCGTATTGCGGCCGAGCAGCGCGGCGACGCGGCGCGGTACGGGCCCGGCCGCGGCGGCCAGCGCCACCCGTGGGCGGGGCTGCGGAGCGCCTTCGGCGGCGCGGGCGGCGAGGGCGGCCCGGCCGATGGCGCGGGCGGCGATCCGTCGGTCGCCGACGGCGGAGGCAGCCGCCTCGTCGGCGCAGCGCTCCAGGGCGTAGCCCATGGGGGCACGCAGGGAACGCAGCGCGGGGTGGCAGAGCGCGGCGGCTTCGGCTGCGGCGATGAAGAGATGGTGTCGGCCCACGAGATGGGCGCGTTCGTGTGCCAGCAGGGCATCGCGTTCGGCGGGGTCGAGTGCGCGCAGCATTCCCGTGGTGACGACGATCCGGCCGGGAGTCCCGGGGCGGCCCGGCAGGGCGTAGGCGTCGGGGCGGCTGTCGCGCAGGACGGCCAGCTCACCGGCGGCGCGCCCGTCGAACCGTCCGGCCCGGCACAACTCGGCCCAGTGGCGGCGGGCGGCGCGGGCGACGGCGGCGGCGCAGCCCACGAGGAGAGCCAGTGCGGCGACGGCCAGGGACACGGTGACGGCCGGGGCGGAGTCGGAGAGCGGTCTGACGAGTTCACCCACGGCGGAGACCGCGGAGAACCGGGTCGCGCCGGGCACCACGAGCAGGACCAGGGCGAGGACGCTGCACAGGGCGAGGCCGATCCCCGTCGCGGCGAGCAGCCGTACGGCACGCACCGGCGACAGCGCGTCCGCCAGACGGCGGGCCGCGGGCACCGCCAGGAACGGCATCAGCAGCGGAACCCACACGGCGTAGATCATGGGGCTTCTCCGTCGAGCAGGTCCCGGAGCAGCTGCTCGTCCTCGTCGGTGAGCTGTGAGACGAACCGGGCCAGGACGGTGCTGCGGTCCTCCTGCTTCCGCAGCTCGCTGTGCATCCGGCGGGCGGTCAGGCCGGGCGCGTCCTCGGTGGGGGTGTAGGCGAATCCACGACCGGCCCTGGTCCGGGCGACCGTGCCCTTCTCGTACAGGCGCGACAGGATCGTCGCGACGGTGGTGCGGGCGAGTTCCGCACCGATCGCACCCTGGACCTGACCGGGGGTGAGCGGGGCTCCGGCTGCCCACAGCGCCGCCAGGATCGTGGACTCCAGCTCGCCGGCGGGTCGGCGTTCCGATGCGGCGGGAGGCTGTGACGGATGCTGCGGGGCGACTTCCGGCGCCGGTCCGGAAGCCGGTTCGCCGTGCGGGCGGGGGCGGGGTTCTCCGCTCGATATCCCCTTCACCTGGGACATGGGAACTCTCCTCCCCCTTCGGGCGTCTACAGTGATGTAGACCGTCTACATCACTGTAGTCAGTCCGGGCGTTCCGTCGGTCCGCCCGCTCACCATTATGGGAGACCCTCCACCGTGTCCGTATTCTCACTGGCGTCCGCGCCACAGGCGGTGAACCTGCTGGACGCGGGGTCACTGCTCGGAGCGTTCGGTGCGCTCGGCATCGCCGTCGTGCTCTTCGCCGAGACGGGACTGCTCGTCGGCTTCTTCCTGCCCGGCGATTCCCTGCTGTTCACGGCGGGCCTTCTCTGCGTGTCCGGCGCCCACGGTCCGGTGCAGCTGTCGTTGCCGCAGGTCCTGATCGCCGCCGTGGCCGGTGCGCTGCTGGGCGCCCAGGTGGGCTACTGGATCGGCCGACGGGGCGGCCGGGCCCTGCTCGCCCGCAGCCGCGCCAAACGGCTGCACGAGGGCGCCGCCCGCGCCGAGGAGCTCCTCGGCAGATACGGCCACGCGCGGGCGATCGTGCTGGCCCGCTTCGTACCCGTCGTGCGCACGGTGCTCAACCCGCTGGCCGGGGCGCTCAACGTCCCGGCCCGGCTGTTCACCCTGTGGCAGGCCGTCGGCGGGGTGGTCTGGACCGTCGGGCTGGTCCTGGCGGGCTACGCACTGGGGTCCTCGGTGCCGAACGTCGACCGCTATCTGCTGCCGATCGTCGCCCTCGTGGTCGTGGTCTCCCTCGTCCCGCTCGCCGCCGAACTGCTCCGCTCCCGGGGCCGGCGCACCACCGAAGGGGAGAACAGCTGATGCCACTCGCCTCCACCGCCACCTCGATCGACGGTGGCCTGTACACCTGGATCACCGAGCTGGCCCAGCGCTCCCCCACCGCCCTGGATTCCGTCATCCGTATCTGGTCGGACTACGGGCTCGCCCTGTTCGCCCTGTTGATGCTCGCTTCCTGGTGGCGCTCCCGCTCCACCGATCCCGCTCGCACCGCGATGGCGCTCTGCACCCCGCTCGTCGTGGTGGCCGCGTATCTCGCCAACGACCTGGTGAAATCGGTCTTCCACGAGCAGCGGCCGTGCCAGACCCTCCATGTCGTGACGGTGGAGGCGTGCCCGGCACTCGGCGACTGGTCCTTCCCCAGCAACCACGCCGCCATCGCGGCGGCCGCGGCGACGGCGATCTGGCTGACCGACCGCCGGCTCGGCGCCATCGCGGTGCCCGCCGCCGTGCTGATGGCCGCGTCCCGGGTGTGGATCGGTGTGCACTACCCGCACGATGTGCTGATCGGGCTGGTGACCGGCACGCTCGTCGCCTGGCTGCTGACGCTCGCGGCACGGCGCTGCGCCCCGGCGGTGCTCCGGCTGCGCGACACCCCGCTGCGCCCCCTGGTCGCGACGCGGTGACCCGAGGGCTCGGGCGGCCGGGCCCATGACCGGGCCCGCCGCTCGCGGCCTCGCCGCGAGGCCGCGAGCGGCGCACGAGGGACGATGCCCTACCGGGTGGCGCTGCCGGGCAGGCGGATGACGGCCCGGCCGCCGTCGAGGTCGACGGTGGAGCGGTGGGGCGGCGCGCCGTCCTCCTCGTCGTCTCGCATCAGCAGGGCGCTCTGGCGCTCCTTGAGCTCGCTCTGCTTGCCGGGCGAGAAGCTCGCGTGCAGCTGCTCGAACCCCGTCGCCGACACCTGCCCCTGCCGCGCGCTGTTGCGCCAGGGCAGCAGACCGGCCCGCCCCGCGCGCAGCATCAGCTGATCGAGAAAGGCGACCACGGTCAGCCCGATCACCAGTCCGGGCAATGTCATCAGCGCGACGAATTCCATCCGCCCAGTCTCTCCTCGGGCGGCACGGTGCGCATCGGTCGCGGGTATGACGATGCGGGCCGTCGCACCGTGCGACGGCCCGCGGGGCCGTGAGAAGGAGCACCCGGCCGGTCAGCCGTTGGGAGCCGATCGGGCGTCGAGGATCCGGTCAGCCGTTGGGAAGGATGACCGCGCGGCCGTTGATCTTGCCGTGGTGCAGCCGCTCGTACGCCAGCGGCGCCTCGTCCAGGGCGTACGTCTCCACATGGACCTCGACCGCTCCGGCACGGGCCAGGTCGAGCACCTCGGCGAGCTCGGAGCGCGATCCCCAGTACGGGGAGGTCACCGTCGTGTTGTAAGGCAGGGAGCCGAAGCCCACCGGCAGGGCACCCCCGCCGAGACCGACGATCGTGACGTCGGAGTCGACGGCGGCCGCGGCCCCGGCGGTGGCGACGGTGGGCGGCGCTCCGACGAAGTCGAGGACGACCTGCGCGCCGATCCCGCCGGTGAGTTCCCGGACCTTCGCCGCGGCGTCCTTGTCGGACAGGACGGTCTCGTGGGCGCCGACGGCGCGGGCGAGGGCTAGCTTGTCCTCGGCGACATCGAGGGCGATGACCCGGACGGCCGTCATGGCGCGCAGCAGCTGGATCGCGACATGGCCCAGACCGCCGGTGCCGATGACCACGGCGGTGGCGCCCGGTACCAGCTTGGGCAGCGACCGCTTGATCGCGTGGTACGGGGTCAGGCCCGCGTCGGTGAGCGGCACGGCCTGGACCGGGTCGAGGCCGCCCAGCGGCACCAGGTGGCGCGGGTCGTCGACGATCATGTACTCGGCCATGGCGCCGGGCGAGCCGAGTCCGGGCGGCGTGATGCCGAGCTCCTTGGCGCGCAGGCAGTAGTTCTCCTTGCCCTCGGCGCACTTGACGCACGTGCCGCAGCCCCAGGGGCCGTAGACCGCGACGGAATCGCCGACCGAGAGCCCGCTCACTCCGTCGCCGAGGGCGGCGACGGTGCCCACGCCCTCATGGCCGAGGGTGAGCGGCAGCGGGAACGGGATCTGCTCCGCGGGCCGGCTCATCACGGCGATGTCGGAGTGGCAGACACCCGCGGCGGTGACCTTCAGCATCACCTGGCCGGGGCCGGGCTCCGGGTCGGGCACGGTGACGACCTCGGGTGCTGCGCCCACGGTGCGGTACTGAACGGCCTTCATGGAATTCTCCTCACGTTCTTTGTTCCATTGCTCGCCCCCGTTCCCCCGTTCGCCGCTCAGGAGGCGGAGTAGCCGCCGTCCACCAGGTGGTAGCTGCCGTGGATGAAGGAGGCGCGGTCGGAGAGCAGGAAGGCGGTGAGTTCGGCGACTTCCTCCGCCTTGCCGAGGCGGCCGGCCGGGTGCAGCGAGATCAGGTGTTCGCGGGCCACGCTGTCGGTGTTGCGCAGCAGCGGCGTGTCGATGAAGCCGGGGCCGACGGCGTTGACCCGGACGTTCCGGGCCGCGTACTCGAGGGCCGCCGTCTTGGTGAGGCCGACGACGCCGTGCTTGGCGGCCACGTAGGCGGGTGATCCGGCGAAGCCGTTGGTGCCGAGGATCGACGACATGTTGACGACGGCGCCGCCGCCCGCCTCGACGATGGCCGGAAGCTCGTAGCGCATCGAGTAGAAGACACCGCTGAGGTTGGTGGCGACGACCCGGTTCCAGTCCTCGATCCCGTACTCGCCGGTGGGGCTGCTGGGGCCGCCGATTCCCGCGTTGTTGACGGCGAGGTGCAGGGCGCCGAAGGTGTCGACGGCGAAGCGCACACCCGCTTCGACGGAGGCGGGGTCGGTCACGTCCATGGCCACGGCGGCGGCCTTGGCGCCGGCGCTCTCCAGTTCGGCGACCGCCTTGCGGGCACTGGCCTCGTCGTAGTCGGCGACGACGACGGACGCACCGCCCGCGGCCAGTCGGTGGGCGAGGGCCAGTCCGATGCCGGAGGCTCCGCCGGTGATGAGGGCGGTCCTGCCCGCGAACTCCTGGTCGGCGGAGGTGGGGGTGGTGCTCATGAGTCTGTGCTTCCTTCCGTGGTGCTGTGCGGCGCCTGCCCGGCGGGAGGCTGCGCGAGCAGTTCCCCGGCGAGGGCGTCGAAGGCCTGCCCGATGAGTCGGGGCAGGTCGTCCGGTTGCCCGGCGCGCGCCCAGGCGGCCTGGGCCGCGAGGAGTGCCCCGGCGCCCGCGGCGACCGTGACGGCGGGGCGGATGTCCCGTCGCGGGTCGACCCCGAGCCGGTCCGCGACGATGGCGACCGAGTCCTCCTGGGCGTCCACCCGGATGTGGTGGAAGGCCGCGTAGAGAGTCGGCTCCTGTTCGGCGAGGACCAGCAGGTCGAAGATCCGCTCGCGCCGGTGCCAGGCCTGCGTGCCGGGGTCTTCGAGCCAGTCGTGGACGGCCCTGCGGTAGGCGGTGAGCGGGGGCTCGTCGGCGGGGCGGGCCCGAAGGGCGTCGTTGATCCGGTCGCCGTCGCCCCGGAGCGAGTCCAGGACCGCGGCTTCCTTGCTCGTGAAGTACCGGCTGAAGGTGCGCCGGTCGACGTCCGCGCGTTCCGCGATCTCCTCGACCGTCACATTCTTCAGGCCCCGGTCGAGTACGAGCTCGAACGCGGCCTGCGCCAGTGTGTCCCGGGTCCTGCGGGCCTTGCGGCTCCGCCGCTCCGGGGTCTTCCGTTCCGGATTCATAAGTGCACCGTACACCTAAAAATGTCCCGACGCGACATGAGTCTCGTCGGGACATTCCATCGGCGCGAGAGGTGCCTTCCGTGCCTCGCTACCGGCCGCTGAACACCGCGGCCGCCCGGCGGGCGCCGTGGTCGGCGGCCCTGGGCCGGTCGACGCTGCCGGCCGCTGTCCGGTGCAGGGCGAGCGCGGCGATGTCGTCGCGCCGCACGCCTCCGGAGAAGGCCGCGAGGTCCGCGTCGAGCGCCTCCAGCACCTCGTACGGCGCCCGTTCCGCCCAGCGGCCCAGCCGGGCATCCAGCGGATAGAAGGCGCCGGACGCGTCGCGCGCCTCGGTGACCCCGTCCGTGCAGAGCAGCAGCGTGGCACCCGGCGGGAAGTCCAGCCACTCGGCGGCCCTCGCCTCGCGGCTGAGTTCCGCGATGCCCAGCGGGACGGAGGTGCGGCGCAGCGGAACGGCACCGGCCACGCCGTCGTGCAGCAGCCGGGGCGGCAGATGACCGCAGTTGACGGCCTGGACCCGGTCGCTCCCGTCGAAGCCGAGCACCAGCGCGGTGACGAAGCGTTCGGTCTCCCCGGTCTGGGCGGAGAACACGTTGTGCCGGGCGACCGCGTCCTCCAGGGCATCGACCACACCCGTCAGGGCGGGCTCGCGAATGGCGGCTTCCCGGAACGCTCCGAGCACGGCGAAGCCCGCCCCGATCGCGGCGAGGCCCTTGCCCTGGACATCCCCGATGATCACTCGGGTTCCGTAGGGCGACTGGACGACCTCGTAGATGTCGCCGCCGACGAGGCGGTCCTCCTCGATCGGCGTATAGATGCCGTGGGCGAGGACCTGGTCGGTCAGGATGGGCAACGGGCGCAGGATCTGGCGCTGGAGCGCGACGGCGGCGGAGCGCAGCCGGGCGATCTGCGTGGCGTGGCGGATCCGCAGCGCGCAGGCGCCGATGCCCAGGCAGCAGGCCAGCACGGTGACGATCACGCCGGTGGTGACGTCCCAGAACGTGCCGCCGGACACCAGGTGCGAGCCGACGACGACGATCATGATCAGGGTGGAGACGCCCACGGTCTGCCGGATCGTTCCGAAGACCGACACGAGTGCGGGCACGACCACCAGCAGCGGTACGAGGCGCAGGTCCTCACCGGTCCGGATGTCCAGCAGGACGACCAGGGCCGTCAGCAGGGCCAGACAGCCGAACAGCGCGGGGTTCCCGACCCGTGGCGCGTGGACGGCCGCCTCCCCCGCGTCCGCCCCCGGGAGCGTCTCTCCACGTGTGGCAAGCAGGCGCTGAAGCCCGATCGTCACGGCCGGCTCCTCCCGGGATCTGCCGACCCGGCGCCGGCGTTCCGTCCCAGTTCACCCGGCTCCGGGGGGTGGCACACGAGGCTTACGGCCTCTCGGGCCGCGCCGAAGGTCCCGAGACGGGAGGCGGCAATGACTTTCGGCCCTCCGCCGGTGGGCCGAAGGTCCCGAATCGCGGATCAGCCCACGGCTGCCGTGCGGGTCTCGCGCTCACCGCCGACGGGAGCGGGCAGACGTGTCGGCAGCGGTTGCGGGACGAGCGCCGAGAGGAAGGACGTCCGGCGGCGGAGCACGAATCCCAGGGATTCGTAGAGCCGGACGGCGTTGGTGTTGGAGGCGGCGGCGTGCAGGAACGAGGTTTCGCCGCGCTGCCCGATCTCGTGGGCCACGGCGCGCACGAGTCCGGTGCCGAGCCCCTGACCGCGTACGGACTCGTCGGTGCAGACGGCGCTGATCTCGGACCAGCCCGGCAGGTGCAGCCGTTCGCCGGCCATGGCGACGAGCACCCCCTCGCGCCGTACCCCGAGGTAGGTGCCGAGCTCGACGGTGCGGGGCAGGAACGGGCCCGGCCGGGTGCGCTCGACCAGGGCGAGCATGTCGGGCACATCGGCGGGGCCGAGCCGTACGGCCTCGGGGCAGGGCGCCGTCGCGACCCCGGCGTCGACGAGCTGGACGCCCTCGGCCCGGAAGACGATCTCCCAGTCGTCCGGCGGCGGCTCGCGGAAGGCGGTGATGGTGACGGCGCCGCCGGGTCCGGCCAGCGCCGCCGCGTCGTCCCAGTCCTCGGCCTCCGGGGCGTCCGGGATCGCGACCCACGGGGCCACGTCCGCCTGGTAGCGCAGGATTCGGCCGCGGCGCTCGGCGAAGTGGGCGTGCGGGCCGGTCAGTGCGGAGCGGACCGGGTTGTCCAGCGGGTGCACGGTGCCGGCAGCGGCACGGGGCGTGCTCACGCGACCACCTCGATCACGATCTTGCCGAGCGTGTGTCCGTTCTCCACGGCGCGCAGCGCGTCCCCCGCCCCGGCGAGCGGGAAGGCCCGGTTCACATGGGTGCGCAGGGCGCCGGTGACGACGAGGTTCGCCACCCCGTCGAGGACCGCCGCGGTGCGGGCCCGCTCGACGGCCGCCCCGCCGAGCTCCACGGCCAGCGGCTTGCCCCCGGCGCTGATCAGTGCGGCCGGGTCCGTGAGCAGTGCGGCCGCGGCCCTGAGGGTGTCGCCGCCGACCAGGTCGAAGACCGCGTCCACGCCGTCGGGGGCCGCTGCCCGCACCCGCTCGGCGAGTCCGGGGCCGGATTCGACGTGCACCGCGCCGAGCGACTCGACGAAGTCCTTCTTGGCCGCGCTCGCGGCGCCGATGACATGGACGCCGCCGTGCCGGGCGAGCTGTACGGCCGCGGTTCCCACACCGCCCCCGGCCCCGGTGACGAGCAGGGTCGAGCCGGGGGCGAGGCCCAGCTGACGGATACCGTCGTACGCGGTGGCGGCCGCGACCGGCAGTACCGCCGCGTCGGTGAACGACAGCCCGGCCGGCTTGTGGGCGGTCACGGCGACGGGCAGCAGCGTGTACTCGGCGTACCCGCCGGTCACGGGGTTGCCGAAGACCTCGTCCCCGATCGCGAACCCTTCGACGTCCGGGCCGATCCCCGCGACGACCCCGGCGGCCTCGCTGCCGAGGACGGCGGGAAAGGGCTGCGACGCGCTGCCGGGCCTGATGTACCCCGTGCGCAGCTTCCAGTCGACCGGGTTGACCCCGGCCGCCCGGACGGCGACGAGCAGCTCACCTGGGCCCGGCACCGGCACGTCCTGCTCGATGAGGGCCTCCACCTCCGGTCCGCCGTTGCGGGTGAACACGTACGCCTTGGGCATGAGCTTCCTCTCTCCTGTTCACGGCACCGGCGGCCGGGCCGGTCACCGATCACCACAGCAGCAGGAAGGCACTCGTCCGGGCACGTATTCCCTCTCGGCGGAGTGTTCACCGGGCCGCAATGATTCGGCGCAGGCCGCCCGCGACCGGGTCCACGGGACTCGCCGGACCGGCCCCCGGTACCGGTACCGGGGGCCGGGGTCAGCGCTTGAGGCTCCTCATCAGGTCACGCATGTCGCTGATCATCGCGGACTGGTACGGGGACAGGTCCGAGGTGTCCGGCCCCTCGTCGGACGGGACTTCGCCCCCGTCACTGTTGTACTGCGCGTAGGCGACGAGACTCAGCGAGAGGACCGCGCCGCCCTCCAGCACCCGCAGTTCCGCAGTGCCGTCGTCCTGCGTCAGCACGTACGCGCTGTCGCCGAGGTTCGGGACCTTCTCCACCTTCACATCGGCGTCGACACCGGCATCGGTCACCCCGCGCATCGCCTCGAATTCGGCTGCGGGGTCGGACCTCTTGTGCAGTGCCACCGTGATCCCGACGGAGTAGTCGGTGTACCAGCGGTTCCCGAGCGGCTTCTTCGCGGCCGGTGACCGAAGGGAGATGAAGCACTCCGCCCGGTCCAGGGCCGGGTCGTTCAGGAGCTCCGGCTTGAGCCTGGGCGTCTCGTCCTTCGGCGCTATCGCCGCGCCTATCGCCCTCAGCCGCACGGTCGGGCACGGGTCCTCTTCCAGCCGGTATCCGTGCATGTCCGGCTTCCGGTCGCCGAAGGGATGCAGGTACACCGCGCCTGCCCACACGGCCGAAGCCACGACGGCTCCGCCCAGCGCCCACAACCACGGGCGGCGCGTGCGGGGACCTCCCGTGGGCTTCCGGTCGAAGTCGCCCACCACCTCGCCCGCCCCGACCGCACCGAACTCGCCCACCATCTCCGGCTCGGAGATCACCTGTGCCCCCCTCGGCCACGCCATCCGACCACCACATGATGGCCCACGCGATGACCACGGGACCGGTGGACCTGCGAAGATGTCGCGGCCCCACTGAAACGCATCGCCTGGGGCCGGGCTTCGGGAGACAGCGGACGCGCGGTGCACGGGCAGGGGGACACACATGGGAGCGTCGGGTGCCGTGGTGCGACGTGGGCTGTTGTTCGGCATCCGGGCAGGGGCGGTCCCGGCCGGGATGTGCGCCGTGCTGTGGGCGGTGATCGCGCTGGCGGGGCTGTTCGGAGGGCCGGTGGGAAGCACGTTCGACAAGCCCGCGGCGGGCTCCGTCGCCGTGCTGGGTTCCCTCGCCGTGGGGGCGGGGCTGGGCCTGGTGACCGGCGTGGTGCTGGCTGTCGCGCCGTCACGCGTGCTCGCCTCCGCTCCCCTGCGCGGCCTGGCCTGTTTCGTGCTGGGGACCACGCTGTCCGTGGGCGAGGTGGTGGTGATGGACGTGTCGTCCGAGGGCGGCTTCGGACCCGTCGTCCTGGCCGTGCTGGCCATGCCGGTGGTGGGTGCCGTCACAGCGGCGCGCAGCCGTTCCATCGCGGCCGCGCGCCTCGGTACCGCGGACCCGGTGTGAGGCGGCGGAGCGACGGGACGGTCCGCCGGCCGAAGTTGCCGTCCTTCTCCCGAACCTGCACCACCGAAGTCGGAACACCGTCGATTTCGACTCAACTACCGCTGGATATACGCCGGTCGGTCCCCATTGCCCCTCGGCTGTGGCAGTCTGTTGAGCGACCGCCCCACCGGGCTCCCCCGTACCGGTGGGGCGGTTCTGCTGTCCCGCCCCCGAGCCGTGAGGACATGACGGGCAGTCACGATGATTCCCGGCCATAGATGCCGTGTGACCTGATCAACTTCCGCTTTTCCGCATGGGATTTCCGTCCGGGGGCAGGTGCATACACCTCATGGGCTACGACCAGGGGAGCGTGACGAGATGACGGCGCACACTGCGCGGACCGCCGGTGCTGAGCGAGCGGAGAGTGCCCGCCCGACACCGGCGGACGTGCCGGCCGGGGACATCGGCGGCCTGCCGTGGATCGAGGACGCGGGGAAGATCGCTCCTTGTGACGCGCGCGAGCTGTCCAGGCTGTTCTTCGGCCGCCTCCAGGTCCTGGAGGAGGGGACCCCCGCCCATCAGTACGCGCGGAACACCCTCATCGAGATGAACCTCTCTCTCGTACGGTTCGCCGCGGGACGGTTCCGCAACCGGGGCGGCGGCGACATGGAGGACATCGTCCAGGTCGGCACCATCGGGCTGATCAAGGCCATCGACCGGTTCGAACTGTCCCGCGAGGTCGAGTTCACCTCCTTCGCGGTCCCGTACATCACCGGGGAGATCAAACGATTCTTCCGCGACACCACCTGGGCCGTGCATGTCCCGCGCCGGCTGCAGGAGTTGCGGGTCGACATCGCCAGGACCAAGGAGTCGCTCGTCACGGAACTCGACCGTGACCCCACGGTCCCGGAGCTGGCCGAACAGCTGGGGCTGAGCGAGGACGAGGTCACCGAGGGCATCGTGGCGGCCAACGGGTACGCGGCGGGTTCGCTGGACATGCCGGCCGATCCCTCGGAGGCGGGGCGGCGCCACGCGCCGGGGCGCACCTTCGCCGATGTCCTGGGCGGTCCGGATCCCGCCCTGGAGACGGTCGAGAATCTGCATGCGCTCGCACCGCTGCTGGGCTGTCTCGACGCTCGCGAGCGTCGCATCATCGACATGCGTTTCGGCCAGGAGATGACACAGTCCCGGATCGGCGCGGAACTCGGCATCTCGCAGATGCATGTGTCGCGGCTGATCAGCAGGATTCTGCGGAAGCTCCGCAGCGGAATGCTCGTCGAGGAGTGACCGCGGCCGGCCGGCCCGCGGCCAGCGGGCCGGCCCGTCACGCAGGCCCGGAGCGGTTCGCCCCGGCGTCCTCGGGCCGGCCGGTGGGGAGGCTCAGCCGCCGTCCTTCTCCGGGGCGCGGCCCGCGTAGTAGGTGGCGATCATGTCCTCGCCGCCGTGCCCCGCAGCCTCGGCGCGCAGGAAACGGTCGGCCGACGCCGCGACCAGGTCCAGCCGCACCCCCGAGGGCTGCGCGGCGTCCAGGATGAGGCGGGTGTCCTTGAGCGCGGTGGACAGCGCGAAGCTCGGGGTGAGATCGCCGGAGAGGACCGCGGCGGACTTGCCCTGCAGATACGCCGAGTCCAGCGGGCCGCCCTTCATGACGTCGAGGAAGATCTGCGGATCGATGCCCAGCCCTTCCGCGAGGTTGAGGCATTCCGCGATGCTGTTGACCATGGTGATCACCCAGGTGTTGACCACGAGTTTCAGTCGCGAGGCCGCTCCCGGGACCTCACCGACCCAGACCGTGCGCTGCCCGATCGCGTCCAGCACGGGTTCGACCGTCGCGCGGACGGCGGAGGGACCGGCGACGAGCACCGTCAACGCGCCTTGTTCCGCGGGCTGTCTGGTACCGGAGACCGGTGCGTCGAGATAGACCGGGCCCAGGTCCGCGGCACGCTGGGCGAGATCGGCGGTGGCGTCGGGCCCGACCGTCGTGCTCTGGAGCAGGACCTGGCCGGCGTGCAGTCCCCCGGACGCGGCGGCGAGCGCGGCGGCGACGGAGGGGCCGTCGTTGAGCATGGTGAGGACGACATCCGCACCGCGTACCGCCTCCTGCGCCGTCTCCGTGACGGTGGCGCCGTCGGCGGCGAGCGGGTCCGCCTTGGACCGCGTACGGTTCCAGGCGCGGACCACGAGTCCGGCCCGGAGGAGGCTCCGGGCCATTCCCGATCCCATGATTCCGGTGCCGAGAACGGCGACGACCGGCCGCTCCGGGGTGGTGTCGGCAGCGCTCGATGTCATGAGGGGACTCCCTTGCGTCGGCCGCGCCCCGGGCCGGCCCGCGGCACTGTGAGTTCTCAGGATTGCCGGAGCGCGCCTTCGAGGACGGCAGCGTGCACGGCCCTGGCGAGTCGCGCGCCCCAGCGGGAGCGCGGTCCCGCGAAGGGTTCGGCGGGGGCTGGTCCCGGGGAGGGCGCGGCGATGCAGACGGCGTCCGTGGGGGTGCCCGAGCAGTCGAGACCCGCGTCCAGGAGCGCCTGGACCTTGGCCTCGGTGGCCGTGGCGACGGCGTTGACGAGTGCGGCGTCGGAGAGCGGCGCGGGGAGGGTGACGACGATGTTGATCGTGCCCGGACGCGGCGGTCCCCCGGTGCCCTCCACCGGGGCGGCGGCCCAGCCGCGTACGCCGAGTCCGCAGGTGGCGGTCGCCGTCACGCCCTCGTCGGCCGCGACCGTGTACGCGGTCACGTCGGCGGCCGTCATCAGCCCGGCACCGGGTCCGGTGAGGTGTTCGGCGGCGGCGATCTCGGCGAGGTGGCGGTCGGGGTCCAGGCGCGGATAGCCGCCGGGCACCTGGGCGTTGAGGATCCAGTCGCGCGGACCGATGCCGCCGCCGAGCACGGCGCTGCCGCAGACCCGCCACCCCGGCCCGAGCCGCCACACCAGATGGTGCAGGTCCGCACCGTCCTCGTGACGGGCCAGCAGTTCACCGCGCTGTTCGGGCAGCCGGCTGCGTACGGAACGGATGGGGCACCCCCGGTGGCGCGGCAGGACGACGGTCGGCACGTGGCCCGTCGATCATATGTGCCGGGGCGGGGCACTCCCGCAGGTGCTCCGCCCCGGCACGGACGGTCGGACATCGGGTCTCTCGTCCGGATCATGCCGGGCTCGCGTGCCCCGGCCCGGTCCGGACGAGAGGTCCTGACCGCGGGCCATGGTGATCAGCCGGTCCAGCACGGCGGCGTCGGCACGCACCCCGTCGTGGGCGTAGGCGTCGGTGACCCAGGTCCGCAGACCGCGGACCGCGTCGGCCGTGGCGAGGGCCTGCTCGCGGTCGACGTACATGTCGTCGTGGTAGACGGCCGCGACGACGGGGACCTCGTTGGCGGCGAGCCGGTCCAGGTCGTAGAGAGCGGGCCACTCGGTGCGGGCGGCGAGGGCCTCGGCGGCGCCGCGCAGCGGGACGAGCGCGGGGTCCTCCTCGAACTGCCAGGGGTAGACCATCTCTCCGGTGAACCGGAGCGGGCCTCCCGAGGTGGCGTCGAAGGCGGGGAACTCCTCCCGGATGCGGTGCGCCGACCAGCCGGTGGGGCGGCCCCCCTGGGCGTAGATCGGCTCGTGGAGTGCGGCGTACAGGGGGCGTTCGGCGAAGGAGACGGCGGCGTCGACACCGCGCAGGAAGGTGTCGGTGAGCTCCGGGCCGTGGGCTCCGTCGGTGAAGGCGGTCTCCAGGAGGTAGTGGAGCGAGTCGAACTTCGCCGAGGTGCCGAACGTGATGCCGACGGTCTGGAAGCGGCGGACGGTGAGCCGCTCGCCGGTCGGCATGCGGACGTCGTGCGCTTCGAGGTGCGCGGCGACGGCATCGGCGAGCGGCTGGTCGCCGGGGTAGCGGGCGAAGTAACGCTCGTTGTGGGCGAGGGTGCGCGTGTAGGCGGCCCGGTACACGTCGTCGGCGTGACCGGTGAGGGTCGGCAGCCCGCCGGTGATGTAGGCCTGGGCGAGTCCTTCGGGGGCCAGGCTGAGATAGGTCAGGGTGGAGAATCCGCCGAAGCTCTGGCCGAGGACGCTCCACGGCTGTTCGCCCTGGAGGTGCCGACGCAGCAGTTCGGCGTCGCGGACGATCGAGTCGGCGCGGAAGTGCGCGAGGTACCCGGCGGCGGCCACGGAGTCGGTTCCGAAGCGGGCGAGGGTGATCCGGTCCGCGGGGGTGGAGCGGCCGGTGCCGCGCTGGTCCAGCAGGACGACTCGGTGGTCGGCGAGGGCGCGGCGCAGCCAGGCGCCCGCCGCGTCGGGACGCTCGGCGCGGCCACCGGGCCCGCCCTGGAGCCAGAGCAGGCGGGGCAGGTTCTCGTGTTCCCGGCCGGCGGCGACCACTTCGCGGGCGAACAGGCCGACGGTGGGGCCGTCGGGGGTGTGGTGGTCGAGCGGCACGTCGAGGGTGTGGTCGGTGCAGACCAGGCCGCCGTGGCGGTAGGAGACGGGGGCGGGGGTGGACATGGGCGCTCCTTTCACGTTGCGCGGGGCAGGGGCCTGTCCGGCGGATCAGGGCCTGGTCGCAGAACGGTTTCACGGGTGGCGGGCGGGCCCGCACCGGGGGTGGCCCGAGCAGGTCATCAGCAGGTCATCAGCGGGTCGCGAGTACCGCTCGGCCGTGTACGTGATCTCCCGTGCGTACCGGCTCACCCACACGGGTCCGTCCCAGGGCGACGGCCCTCCCCCCGTACCCGGGCTCCGCGAGCGGAGCCGTCAACTTCCCCGCGCCGGGCCAGACTTCGAGCGCCCTGCTCCGAGGGGTGAGTCCGGCCGGGTTCACGGTCCCGGCGACCGGCTCCGGCGGACGGCGCGGGCGCATCCGGTCGTGGAGCTCCGCGTCTTCGAATGTGCCACGCAGCGTGTTCATGCCGGGTACAACACCGGGCGGATCCCCCGGTTTCGTGGCGCGGCCGCCTGCCCGGCGGCACCCTGCCGTTCCGGCCTCCGGGAAGGACCGGCCCCGCGCCACCCGCCCGCCCGGCCCCGGTCCCGGATGCCCGGCGCGCAGCCTCCACACCTCACCCGAATGGCCTAACACGGGAACGGGGTGCACACCGCCGTGGCAGGCGGTCACCGCCCAACCGTCGAGCATGCGGCAGCCGGCCGCCGCGGCCCGGGAGGTTGCAGCGTCCATCCGGGTGAGGCGCGATGGAATGCGGACGCGCCTCCTCTGATGGCCCCAGCCACAGGACGCGCCCGGACGAGGAGGAATCGGTCATGGGAGCCGCTGACGGTTTCACGGATTCCGGAGAGCTCGACGGTCTGACGGTGTACGACACCGACGGCGAGAAGGTCGGCAGTGTGGGCCGGGTGTATGTCGACGACAACACCGGCCGGCCGGACTGGATCACGGTGAAGACCGGCCTGTTCGGCATGAAGGAGAGTTTCGTTCCGCTTGCCGGAGCCCGCCGCGTGGGATCCGATCTGCACATCTCGCATCCGAAGGACCGGGTCAAGGAAGCTCCTCGGGTGGACGCGGACGCGCATCTGTCCGTGGCGGAGGAGGAAGAGCTCTACAAGCACTACGGCCTCGCCAGGAACACCACCGCCAAGCTCGGCGGCCGTACGGACACGGGAACCACGACGGCGTCCGGGAAGGGCACCACGGCCATGGGGGCGGCGGGAGCCGCCGGAGCCGGGGCCATGGGGGCGGCCGGCGCCGGACGCACCCCCGGATCCGACAAGACGGCCATGACCGGCACCACCGCCTCCGGTACGGGCACAGCCCGCACCACCTCGTCCGGCATGGCAGCAGGCGGGACCGGCATGGGCCAGGGCAAGCACCGGGACACCGGGGCGGCCGGCACCTCGCGTCCCCTCGCCGGCGCCGGGGCGGGCTCCGAGCGGTCCGCCGCCGACCTGGGCGGCAAGGAGGAGATGATCCGTTCCGAGGAGCAGCTGCTCGTCGGAACGGAGGAGTACGAGAGCGGGACGGCACGGCTGCACAAGTACGTCGTCACCGAGAACGTCACCAGGACGGTACCCGTGACGCACGAAGAGGTGCGCCTGATCCGCGAGCCGCTGAAGCCCGGCGACAAGGCGGCGGAACGTGCCGCCATCCGCGAGCAGGACGTCGAGGTCACCCTGCACGCGGAACGTGCGACCACACGCAAGGAGACCGTGCCCGTCGAGCGGGTGCGGATGGAGACCAAGAAGGTGACCGAGCAGCAGGAGGTCTCCGCCGAACTCCGCAAGGAGCAGATCGACTACGCGGACGGCGCGGACATCGGCGGCAAGGACATCGGCGGCGAATTCGGCCGAGGACGCCGCCGCTGACCCCGTCCCGCGCACCGCGGCGGACAGCCGCGCCCGGAGAACGAGGGCGGACCCGTGCAGTGCCGGGGTCCGCCCTCTCGCCGTCGGGGCCCCCGCCACGACGGCGGCCCCGGCATGCTCCACCGGCCCGGCACGGCCCACGCGCCCGGCATGATCCATGATCCAGAACGAAAGGCCCTACGTCCCCGCAGGACGCTCCGGCAGGAAACGCACCGAGGGCCGCCCGGCCGGCCCGTCCGGCGTGACGCGTGCCGTGACCCGGTAGACGTCGGCGATCAGCTCCTCGGTGATCACCTCCGAGGGGGTGCCCGCGGCCACCACCCGCCCCTCCTTCAGCACGACGATCCGGTCGCAGAACATCGCGGCCAGATTGAGGTCGTGCAGGGCGATCACACCGGTCAGCGGCAGGGAGGCGATCAGCGCGAGGAGTTCCAGCTGGTGCTGGATGTCGAGGTGGTTCGTCGGCTCGTCGAGCAGCAGCTCGCGCGGCTGCTGGGCCAGTGCCCGCGCGATCTGGACGCGTTGGCGTTCGCCGCCGGAAAGGGTGTGCCAGGACTGGTCGCCGCGGTCGGCGAGGCCGGTCCGCGCGAGTGCTTCGCGCACCGCTTCGTCGTCCTCCGCAGTCGGTGCCGACCAGGCCCTGCGGTGCGGGATGCGCCCGAGCCGTACGACGTCCAGCACGCTCAGCTCGACCTGGGTGACGGCGTGCTGGTCGACCACGGCGATCCGCTGGGCCACGGTGCGGCGGCCGATCCCGGCGAGCCGCTGTCCGTCGAGGGTGACCACGCCGGTCTCCGGGGCGAGGACCCCCGCCAGCACCCGCAGCAGGGTCGATTTGCCGGACCCGTTCGGTCCGATCAGCCCCACGGTGGCGTCGGGCGGCGGGGCGAGGTCGACCCCGTCGAGGATGAGACGGCCGCCCGCCGCCCGGCCGACCCGTTCGGCACGCAGTCCCGAGGTGGCCGCCCCCGTCACGCGGTCCTCCGGGTGCGGTACAGGACCAGGACGAACGCGGGTACGCCGATCAGTGCGGTGACCACGCCCACGGGCACCTCCTGCGGGTCGAGGACCGTCCTGGCGAGGGTGTCGACCCAGACCAGGAACACCGCCCCGGCCAGGGCCGTGACCGGCAGCAGCCGCCGGTGCCCGGAACCCGCGAGGGCGCGGGCGGCGTGCGGCAGCACCAGACCGACGAAGCCGATGGCACCGGCCGAGCTGACGAGTGCGGCGGTCAGCAGTGCGGTCGTGCACAGCAGCACGATCCGGGTGCGCGCGACATGGACGCCGAGCGTGGCTGCGGCGTCCTGCCCGAACGCGAAGGCGTCGAGGGTACGGGCGTGACCCAGGCAGATCAGCAGGGTCACGACGAGGACGGCGGAGCAGATCCACACGTCGGTCCAGCCGACCCCGCTGAGCGAGCCGAGCAGCCAGAACAGCACCCCGCGGGTCTGCTCGGCGTCGGCGGCGGTCATCACGACGAAGGAGGTGAGCGCGGAGAACAGCTGCATGGCCGCGACACCGGAGAGCACGACCCGGTCGGTCGTGCCGCCCAGGGTGTGGCTGAGCAGCAGCACGAGGGCGAACGAGCACAGCGCTCCGACGAACGCGCCGGTCGAGATCGACACCGCTCCCCCGCCGACGCCGAGGACGACGACCACGACCGCGCCGGTGGACGCTCCGGAGGAGACACCGAGGACGAAGGGGTCGGCGAGCGGATTGCGGAGCAGCGACTGCATGACGGTGCCGCACACCGCGAGCCCGGCACCGCACACCGCTGCGAGCAGGGTGCGCGGCATCCGCAGGTTCCAGATGATGCCGTCCCGGATCGGGGAGAGCCGTGAACGCCCCCAGCCGAGGTGGGAGGCCACCGCGGACCAGACGTCGGCCACGGAGATCCGGGCGGGGCCGATGGTGACGGCGACCGCGACGGAGACGACGAGCAACGCGGCGCCGCAGACCCACAGGGCCCCGCCGCGCAGTCGCCGTGCGCCCTTCGTGGCCCGGGGGGAGGTGGCGGGGGCGGGCGGTGCGGCCACCGCCGTGCCCCGTTCGGTCCCCGTCACCCGGCGAGCCCGAACCTGCGCAGTCCGGCTGCCACGCGTTCGATGCCCTCGACCGTCCGGACGGACGGGTTCATGGACTGGCCGCTCAGCAGCACGTACCGCTTGTGCCTGACGGCGTCCATGTTCTTCGTGACGGGGTTGGACTCCAGGAACTCGATCTTCTTCGCGGCGCTCTCGGCGGTCTGGGCCTTGCGGGTCAGGTCGCCGACGACCAGGACGTCGGGGTTGCGGTCGGCGACGGTCTCCCAGCTGATCTGGGGCCATTCCTCATGGGTGTCGTCGAAGACGTTCTTCGCGCCGAGCTCTTCGGTGATGATCCCGGGCGCTCCGCAGCAGCCGGCCAGGTACGGGGCCTTGGAGTCGGAGAACCAGTACAGGAGGGTCGCGTCGGAGGCGTCGATGCCCTCGGCCGCTTTCTTCACCCGGGCCCGCAACTGCGCCACGAGCGCGTCACCGCGCTCCGGTACGCCGAACACCTCGGCCAGTTCGCGCACTTCGCCGTAGACGCTGTCCATGGTCAGCGGGGCGGTACGGGCGCCGTCGCCGCCGCCGCTGTTGTCCTTGCCGGTGCAGTCGGCGGGCGAGACATAGGTGGGGACGCCGAGCGATTCGAACTGTTCGCGCGGTGCGACGCCGCCCTTGGCGAGCGTCGATTCGAACGACGCGCTGACGAAGTCGGGCTCGCGGTCGAGGACCTTCTCCGACGACGGCCGGTTGTCCGCGATCCTGGGCACTTCGGCGTTGGCCTTCTCCAGACCCTTCATCACCGGGTCGGTCCAGGTCGCGGTGGCGGCCATCCGGTCGGCGAGGCCGAGGGAGAGCAGGATCTCCGTCGATCCCTGGTCCACCGAGACGGCGTGCCGTGGCGCGGCTTCGACGGTGACGGTGCGTCCGCAGTTCTTCAGCGTCACCGGGTATCCGTCCGCGGAGTCCGGCTTCGCGGCGGAGTCGTCGGTCCCGCCTCCGCAGCCGGTCAGCAGGACGAGTCCCGCCGAGAGCAGGGCCATGATGCGGATGGGGCTGGCTATGGACGGCACGGAGTCCCTCTGCGTCTGAGGGCTCATGCGCGGAGCCCGCTGTACGGAGTTCCGCGGCCCGGTGCCGGGTCGCGGGCGCCAGCAGGTCTTCGGACTCGGGTTCCTTCGGACGGGACGCCTTCCCAGGACACCCGAGGGTGGTCCCAGTGGCCGTGGCCCCGCCCGTCCCCCTCACCGCTGCGCGTCAGTTCCGGATTCTCACCGGATTCCCTGACCCCATTACGTGGAGTTCGACTGGCTCCGGCAAGCTATCACGAGGCTCTGCGCAGCTCATGGGGGGTGTGGCCGGTGGTACGCCGGGCTGTGTGTCCCGTCGCACCACCTGCCGGATGCCTACGGACGCTGAAGAGCGATGACGGCGTTGTGTCCGCCGAAGCCGAAGGAATGGCTGACGGCGCGCCGGATGGGCTGCCGCAGCGGTCGTTCGGTGACGCAGTCGATGTCGAACTCGGGCGCCGGGGCGTCCAGGTTGGCGATCGGTGGTACGACTCCGCGTTGGAGCGTGAGGACGGTGAGTCCGGCCTCGATCGCACCGGCCGCCCCCATGCAGTGCCCCAGTACACCCTTGGGGGCGGTGACGGGCGGCCGGTGCGGGTAGACCCGGGCGATGAGGGCGGCCTCGGTGGCATCGTTGACCGGTGTCGCCGTGCCGTGTGCGTTGACGTGCTCGACGTCCTCGGCCGCCCAGCCCGCGTCGCGCAGCGCGGCCTCCACCGCCGCCTGGGCGACCGTGCCGGACGGATGCGGACTGATGGGGTGGTAGGCGTCGGTGGTGGCGCCGGTACCGGCGAGCAGCGCCCGTGGGGCCGCGCCCCGGGCATCGGCGTCGTCCACCCGTTCCAGCACCATGACGGCCGCGCCCTCGCCCATGACCAGACCGGCCCGGTCGGCCGCGAAGGGACGGCACAGCGTGGCCGGGTCGCCATCCGTCCGGGCCCCGGCTCCGGACCTGGCGAACCCGGCCATGGCGGCCGGGTAGACGATCGACTCGGTGGCTCCGGCGACAGCGATGTCGCACTGCCCGGTGACCAGGAGGTCGCGGGCGACGGACAGCGCGGTGACACCGGACGAACAGGCGGTGCACGGGGCCATGCTGGGTCCGGTGGCCCGCAGCTGGATCGCGATCTCGGCGGCGGGCATGTTGGGAATGGTGAGCAGGATGCCCGAGGGAGAGGTGGCCCCTGCTCCGAACCGGTCGAGCACGACGGCCTGCTCGGTCAGCGAGGCGGAACCCCCGCTGCTGGTGCCGACGACCACCGCGACCCGGGCGCCCTCCCACCGGGCCGGGTCCAGCCCCGCGTCGGCGACCGCCTCCCGGGCGGCGAGCACGGCGAGTTTCACGTACTTCCCCATGCGGAAGGACGCCCGGCCGCCGATCGCGGCGTCCAGGTCGATGCCGTCGACCATGCACGCGAAGTCGATCGCGCACCCTTCGAGCTCGGCGACGGTACGGGCCGGTGACACTCCCGCGCACACGCCCCGCCAGGTGGATTCGGTGTCGTTGCCGACCGGGGTGATCATGCCCAGGCCGGTGACGGCGACGGCCGGCCTGTTCATCGGGCGTTGCTCATCGCGGTCCCGCCGCCCACCCGCGCGCCGCGGCCGGCTGCCAGGTCGATGAACCGTGTGATGTCGGCCAGCGTCGCGTCCTTGGGGAGCTGGTCGAAGTCCCGGTTGCCGCCGGCCGTCTCCCTGATGAGGACGGCGAACTCGGCGACGGCGAGGGAGTCCATCTCCAGGCTGTCCATCGTGGAGCCCGGGTGGATCTCGGCAACGGGCACTTTGAAGGTGTGTGTCAGAACCTCGGTGATCTTGGGATGAATCGCACTCATGAGCTTTCTCTCCATCATTCGGTCCGGCTGTCGGGCCGGCGGTGACACCGTCCCGACGCCGAATCAACTGGGTGGAGTGCCTCCAGTTACGCCTTGTGCCGAACCGATTCGGCACCGTCTTCCCCGCGCTCCCCGCACCACCGGGCCAGGACGGACGCCGTACCCCAGTAGGCCAGCAGGACAACCCGGACTCCGAGAGCCCCGGCCGCCTCCCTGATCCGGTGACCCCGTACAGCTGTTCCCCTCCTCGTCATGGCCCTCATCGCCCGTCCTGAACCGTCGCCCGGTCCCCGCCCGTCCGCCAGGCGGCTCCCGGCTCGTCGTAGGCAGCCACGTAGTCGGCTCCGGCGATGGGCCAGTCGGCGAGCAGCTCCGGCGGCAGCGCGAAGGACTCGACCAGGTCGGGCAGTCGGGCGGCGACCATGGTGATGAGCTCTTCCACCCGGTCCGGCAGTCCGTTGACCTGGTCGGCGGTCAACAGGCCCGCTGCCAGCAGATCACCGCTGTTGCGGGCGATCCGGTCGAGCGCGAAGAGCCGTTGCAGCTCGCCGAGCCGTTCGCGGGCGGGCCCCTCGGGCAGCGCGGCCACCGCTTCCTCGTACGCCTCGGCCGCCTGCCATTGGGCGTGCGCCTCGACGCCGCGCAGGGCCGGCCCGGACGCCACGTTCCACCGCGCGAGCGGGTCACCGTGCGGTGCGAGGCGCATCCGCTCCCGGGCCCGCCCGAACCAGATCCGCTCCAGTTCCGCGAGCAGCCCCCCGAGGAACCGGGGGTCGTCGAGTTCGCCGGGTCCGCCGCCGGAGGAAGCCTCGGGTCCGCCCGGTGCGGTGGCGAAGAGCATCTCCGCGGCCGCCTTGGCGTGGATGGCCATGTTGTCGCCCTCGGCCGTGATGGCACCCTCCACTCCCGTGAGGAGTTCACTCATGCCGTTGTTCTCCAGGAGCGCCTGGGCGCCGCAGCGTTCACGGCATTCGACGATCACTGACCTGGCCTGCCAGGTGACCCACCCCTTGGCGACGGCGACCAGCCGCTCCGCCTCCTCCCGTTGCCCGCCCCCTTCCCAGCGGTCCAGGGCCCTGCGGTGCAGCAGGCTCATCGCGAAGACGGTGGCCGTGGCGGAGGCGAGCGGTCCGTGGTGGCTGCGGTGGGCGATCACCGGCACCTGCCGCGAGCCCCGGGGGCCCGAGACGTACCGGTGGCCGCCGTAGCGGACGGCGACGGCGAGTGTGGCCCGCGCGCAGCCGACCGCGCAGGCCGTCATCGAGATCTTGCCGGAGGTGACTCGCCCGATCGACGCGAGGAAGCGACGCCTTCGGTTGTCGAGGGTGCTGCTGAACCCGCCGTCCGCACCGATCCGTCCGTGGTCCCCGCCGAGCAGCGCGGCGCGTCCCACGAAGACCTGGTCGAAGGAGGTCAGGCAGTGGTCCACCGGGCTGCCGGTGCGGGTGGGGAGCCTGCGGATCCGTACGCCGGGCAGAGCCTGTACGCCGTCGGTGAGCGGTACGAGAAAGAGGAAGACCCCCTGATCGGCGCCGTCGACGAGCAGCCGCGCGGCCACGAGCCCGGTCTTGGGGCCGCCCGCCGGACTGGTGTTGGGCATGAATTTCTGGGCCCCGGCGTGCGGTGTGCCGAGCACGAATCCGTCGCGCTCGCGGTCGTACTCGGCTGTGGTCTCGACGGCCGCGGCATCGTTGCCGTGTGCCACCTCCGTACAGAGAAAGGTGCCGATGCGCCGCAGCCTCAGGAAGTCCGACAGATCGCGGTCGCCGCCGTGGTCGAGGAGGCTGCCGAGAAAGAGGTTGTAGTGGATGCCCGCCACCGTGGTCAGCGCCGGGTCCACCGGGCCCAGCCATTCGTGCAGGGCCGCGAGGGCGCGGTGGTCGGCGGCCAGCCGGGCGCCGCTGTCCAGGCAGTCGTTGAGGACGCGCAGCCGCTCGTACGTGAGAGCCAGGCGTTCCTCGGTCGTGCTGCGGTCGGGGCGGCGGAAGGGTTCGGTGCTGATCAGCCGCTGCCAGAAACCGTGCTCCCGGCGGAAGTTGTCGCCGAGGAGCACACCGGTGAGGAGGTCCGTGGACCGTTTTGTGGAAGAGCTGTCGATCGTTGCGGTCATGAAAATATAACGATCAAGCAACGGCGAGGACACCCGGGTCCGCGGGTGGCGGCCCGTCCACGTCGACGCGTTGGAAAGCGAGTACGACGTTGTGCCCGCCGAAGCCGAAGGAGTGGCTCAGCGCCCGCTCGACCTGCTGGATCCGGGGTTCCTTGACCACGCAGTCGAGGTCGAACCCGTCCGGCAGCGAGTCCAGGTTGGCGATCGGCGGGACGAGGCCGTGCTCCAGGGTCAGTACGGTGGCGACCGCCTCGATCGCCCCGGACGCCGCGAGGGTGTGCCCGAGCACGCCCTTCGGGGCGGTCACCGACGGCCGGTGAGGGAAGAGCCCGGAGATCAGTGCGGTCTCCATCGCGTCGTTCAGCGGCGTCGACGTGCCGTGCGCGTTGATGTGGTCGACCTCGTGGGCCGCCCAGCCCGCCTCGCGCAGCGCGGCCTCGACGGCCTTGCGCGCGCCGCCGCCGTCCGGGTCCGGGGCCGTGGGGTGATGGGCATCGGTGGCGGAACCCGCACCGGTCAGCAGGGCGCGCGGCCGTCCGCCCCGGGCGAGCGCATCGGCCGTCCGTTCCAGTACGAGCACGGCGGCGCCCTCGCCGATCACGAACCCGTCCCGGTCCGCGGCGAACGGCCGCGACGCCCCCGCCGGATCGCCGGTGCGCGGCGAGAGCGCGCCCATTCCGGCGAAGGCGCTCACCACCAGCGGCGTCAGTACGGCCTCCGCACCGCCCGCCACCACCACATCGCACCGGCCGCTCAGCAGCAGGTCGCGGGCGACGGCGAGGGCCGTCGCCCCGGACGCGCAGGCGGTCGCCGGGGCCAGACTGGGGCCGTGGGCCCGCAGCGCGATGGCCACCTCCCCGGCCGCCGCGTTGGGCATCATCATCGGGACCAGGAGCGGCGACACCGCGTCCGCGCCGCCGTCGTCGAGCCTGCGTACGTTGTCGACGAGCACGGACACCCCGCCCACCCCGACGCCGAGCACCACCGCGACCCGGTCGCCGTCCCACCGCTCCGGCGACAGACCGGCGTCCGCCACCGCCCGGCGGGCGGCGACCAGAGCCATCTTCACGAACCGCGCCATCCGCCACACCGCACGCCCGCCGACCGCCTCGTCCAGGTCGATCCCGTCCACCGGACAGCCGAAGTCGACCGGCAGTCCGGCCAGTTCCTCGCAGCTGCGAGCCATGGACACACCGGCGCACAGCCCCTCCCAGAAGGTGTGCTCGTCCGCGCCCGCGGCAGTCACCATGCCCAGTCCCGTCACCGCGACGTCCCTGTCGACCCGCGTCATGTCCGCCCCCTCCTCCGTAATCGATCACGCCTACCGGTTGTCGAACGGCAGTAGCCCCGGCGAGGATGCGGCCAATGAGCCGAAAGGGTCATCGATACCTCCGGCGGGCCGAACGGTGCCGCACGTCACGGTGACCTTGTTCACCCGTCCACCGCAGTCCGCCGTGCCGTGCGCGTCGGCAGGCCATCCCCTGGAGGGATGGAAGCGGACCATGATCAGCCGAAGCCCCCGGAGGAAAGTGCCGAGCTGGAGGCGCTGCGCGCCAGGGTGGCCGTGCTGGAGGCCGGTGCCCCGGCGCGGCACCGGCCGCGGGCCCGCTCCTTCCTCGCCGTGCTGCTCGTCCTCGTCGCGGCCGTCCTCACGCCACTGAGCATCGTCTCCACCTGGGCGAAGAACCAGATCGGCGACACCGACAACTATGTGGCGATGATGGCGCCGCTCGCCTCCGACCCCGATGTGCGGACCGCGGTGACCGATCGCGTCACCGGTGCCGTCATGCAGCACCTGGATGTGAAGACCCTGCTGGCCGATGTCTCCCCCGCCGACCGGCCGGTGCTCGACAAGGCGCTGTCGAAGCTGAACGGCCCCCTCACCACGGGCATTTCGAACTTCGTGCACGGGACCGTGGAGAAGTTCGTCGCCGGCGACGCCTTCGCGAGGATCTGGACCGACCTCAACCGGACCGCCCAGTCCGCCGCGGTGAAGGCGCTGTCCGGCAGCGGCGGCGGGGCGGTGAAGCTCACCGACGACACCGTCACCATCGACCTCGCACCGGTCATCGACCGGGTGAAGCAACGCCTCGTCGACCGAGGGCTGGGCGTCGCGGCGAAACTCCCCGAGATCCACACCGATTTCACGGTGCTGACCTCCGACTCGGTGGGCAAGGCCAAGAAGTGGTTCCGGGCCCTCCAGATCATCGGGTTCTGGCTGCCGTTGGTCACTCTGGTGCTGGCCGCGGGCGGGGTCCTCCTCGCGGTGCGCCGCCGCCGCGCCCTGATCACGACGGCGCTCGCGGTCGCGGTCGGGGCCGCGGTGCTCGGCCTGGCCCTGTGGGTGGGCCGCGGGTTCTATCTGGACAGCCTGCCGTCCGGGGTGTCGCAGCCGGCGGCCGGTTCGGTCTTCGACGCCCTGGTCGGCCGGATGCGTGCCCTGGTCCGGATGGTCGTCACGCTCGGCATCGTGGTGGCCCTCGCCGCGTGGCTCACCGGTGACGGCCGCGCCGCCACCCGCGTGATGGCGATGTGGAGCGGCGGCATCGGTGCGGTACGGGACGCGGCCGGTTTCACCGGCGGACCGGTCGGCCGGTGGGTGCACCGCGCCAGGGGTCCGCTGAACTGGACGGTGGTCGTGGTGGCCGCCGCGGTCCTGGTGGTGTGGGACCGGCCGACCGGTCTGGTCACCGTGTGGATCGCGCTGTGCGCGCTGTTCGTTCTCGCCGTCGTCGAGTTCCTCGACGACGACAGCCGCCCGCACCTGGTGGCGCCCGGCTGAGCAAGGGCTCCGGGCACCCCCTCCCCCGACCAGGGCGTGTTCAGCTCCGGGCGAGCGCCGCCGCCAGCTCCGCCTCGTCCGGCGGGTTGGCGCCTGCCCGTGCGACGGTGACCGCGGCGGAGGCCGCCGCGTGCCGCAGGACGTCGGCCGTCCGGGCCAGGTCCAGCGAGCGCAGCCGCTCCCGGCCGTCCGTGCCGAGCAGCCCGTGCGCGGCGAGGGCGTGCAGGGTGCCCGACATGAAGGCGTCGCCCGCCCCCACCGTGTCGACGACCTCGGTGGGCAGCGCGTCGACCGTCACCCGCCCGCCGGGCAGCACGGCCAGCGCGCCGTCGCCGCCCCGGGTGACGAGGACGACCGCCGGACCGGTGGCCAGCCAGCGCTCGGCGACCTGTTCCGGCTGCCGGCCCGGATACAGCCAGTCCAGGTCCTCGTCGCTGGCCTTCACCACGTCGCTGAGCGCGACGCACCGCTCGACCCGGCGGACGGCGGACGCGTGGTCCCCCATCAGCTCCGGCCGCACATTGGGGTCGTAGCTGACGGTCGCGGCCGTCCGCAGCGATTCGACGGCGCCGAGTACGGTGGCCGCCCCCGGTTCCATCACCGCCGCGACGGAACCGGTGTGGACGTGGTGCGGTGGCCGGTCCAGGGCGACCGGGCCGAGCGTCCAGCCGATCTCGAAGGTGTACGCGGCCCGGCCCGCGTCGTCCAGGGTGACGGCGGCGGACGGGGTGGGGGCCCTGGCCTCGTCCGTGCGGACCTCGACGCCGGCGCCGGCGAGATGGTCCCTGATCAGCCGGCCGTTGTCGTCGGGGCCGAGTTGGGTGAGCAGGGTGGCGCCGTGCCCGAGCCGGGCCAGACCGTACGCCACGTTGGCCGGGCTGCCGCCCGGGTGTACCCGGTCGGCCGCATCGGGCAGCCGGACGATGTCGGCGACGCATTCACCGATGACCAGCAGGTCGAGTCTTTCGAGCATGGGAATGGAGTCTCCTACAGTGCGGTGACGAACGTGTCCTGGTAGGCGGCGCGGCCCCCGAACACATTGAGCCCGATCCTGCCGCGTGTGTGGTGGGTGTCGGTCACATCGATGACCTGCCGGCCGCCGAGGAACGCCTCGATCCGCCCGCCGCGGGCCCTGATCCGCAGCGGGAGGCTCACCCCCGCACGGACCGGCAGGGGTGCCTCGGCGAGCACGGTCGCCCGTCCTCCGTCCTTGCGGAAGGGCCTGACCGTCCGCAGGTTCGAATCGAGGTCGAGGGCGTATCCGTCGGGCGTGGCGCGCAGCAGCACCGATCCGGCGCCGCCGGTCCCGTCCGGACCGCCGAAGCGGACGACCGAGGTCAGTTCCAGATCGCCGTACTCGGTGCTGGAGACGGCGGTCGGGTCCCGGTCGAGGACCGCCGACGCCCCGGATGCCGGAGCCGACGACCTGGCGCCACTTCCCGTTCTCGCGCCATACGCAGAAATCGCGGAAGGCCGTGATGTCGTCCTGCGGCGGAGCGGCCATCACCGGGCCGGCGGGGCCTTGTGCCGGCTGCGCGGATCGGGCGATCCGGTGGCCACACAGGGGAGTTCGCGCTCGCCGTGCCGGCCGGAGTGGACGCGTGTCGGTGTGCCGCCGTCGTCGACGAGGACGGCGGACCAGCAGCCGTCCCGGTCGGGGCCCTCCGTGCCGGGGACGAGCGCGACGGGTCACGCACTTCGGTCACGCGCGTTGGTTCGATAGTGCAGGCAGGTGACGAGGGGTTGGCCGGCGGTGTCGAGAGCTGTGACGGACCGAGTCCCCCGCCCCTTCGACGGGGCCGGGGGACTCGGGTCCACAAGCAGGTCAGGAGGCGTCCTCGCCCCCGTACCGGCGCTCGAACTTGGCGACCTGCCCCTCCGAGTCGACGACGCGCGCCTTCCCGGTGAAGAAGGGGTGGCTCTCCGCGGAGATCTCCACGTCGATGACGGGGTAGCTGTTGCCGTCGTCCCAGTCGATCGTCTGCTCGCTCGACGCGGTGGACCGGGTCAGAAAGGCGTAGCCCGCCGAACGGTCGCGGAAGACAACGGGACGGTAGGAAGGGTGCTTGTCCTGCTGCATGCCTGCTCCTGGGGACGTACGGGGTCGGCGCGGGGCGGTCGTGTCCAGCCTCGCGAACCCGTACGGCCCGCGCGATCGGACACGTCCGTACGGGGGGCGTCGCCGGGCACGCGTACGGGCGTACGCCCACCTTCCGGCTCAGCGCCCGGCCGCCTCCAGCGCCTCGGCCACGAGCGTCAGGAACCGTGCGTGGGCCCGCGAACTGCACACCGGCTCCGGGTTCCACGGCACCACCCGGGCGGCCTCCTCGATCGCCGACCAGTCCGCGTTCGTCCGCAGCTCGTCGAGCGGCGTGGCGTTGGACCGGACGTCGGCGAGGACCACCGCGGGGCGCAGGGCCACCGCTTCCGCCCAGCCGACCGTGGACCAGTTCAGGCCGGGCCCCTCGGCCGGCTCGACGATGCCGACGCCCAGCTCGGCCAGCACACGCAGCTCGGGCCACATCCGGGGGCGGGCGAGATGCGTCTGTTCCTGCCCGGCCGGGGAGAGGGCGACGACCCGGGGCCCGTCCCCTCCGGCCACGAGCGTGCGCAGCCGGTGCCGCGCGGCGTCCAGGTCCTGTGTCGCCGTCCCGGGCTCCTCGGCACCGAGCGAGCGGGCGAGCAGGGCGAACCGGTCACCGATCTCGGCGAGGGTGCGCGCCTGTCCCACGTCGATGACGACGACCGGGACGTGCTCCTCCAGATGCTTGGCGGTCTCCGCGGCGATCCCGTAGACATGGCCGCCGCCGTAGCTGACCGCCACGACGAGATCCGGCTCACCGCTCAGCAGCGTTTCCACGTCCAGGGTGCTGCCCGCACCGAGGTAGCCGACCTCGGCCAACGGAAGCGAACCGGTCTTCGCCGCGTCCGGTACGGCCCGGTCGTCGTGATCGGAGCCGAATATCGCGCTCGGGCGGATCCCGTGGTCCCACAGGGTCGCTCCGGCCTGGACATAGGCAAGCACCCGCTCCGGGCGCCGCCCGGCCGTCGACAACTGTCCACGATCGTCGGAGAACTGCCACACGGTCCGCTCGCTCACGTCACACGCCTCTCGCCACCGGTCACTGCACCCCGCGCTCCGGGGTCGTACACCAGTACCTGCCCACCAAACTCCGGCCACACCCCACCTGTTGGCCCGGCAGGCACCCCGGCGCATGCCGGGCCTGATCGCGTCGGGCACGGTGACGTCGCCCGTGGAACCTATGCTCGGCCACCTGCACCTTGCGGTGCCGGCGGACCGACAGGGAGGAAGAGCGTGTCACCGGAACAGCGGTCCCATGACCTCGAAGCCTATGAGGCCCGAGTGCGCAACGGCCCTTGCTTCGTCTGCGAGTTCGTGGCGGGTGCCCCTGGTGCCGCGCACGTCACGGTGGGACGAGGAATCCGCGGCAATGGGAGAGCGCTTGCGCGCGGCGCTCCGGGGGTAGTCCGGTCCGGTCCCGTACGACTCCGCGGCTGAGCACCGGCGGCTCAGCCGCGCGACAAAAGATCGCCTTGTGAGCGCATGCACCGGGCCCCACTCCCTGGTCCGGCCCGATCCGAACGGAAGACCCTGGGGGCCGGAACGGATGGCGTCGGCGATGACCTTCGGGCCGGCCACACCCGGGCTGGCGAAGGGCCCGACGTTCGGAAAGGCCTTGGTGGGCACGCCCTTCGGTCGATGTCGGTATCGAAGGGATGCATTCCGGCCCAGAAGTCGGTGCCCAGCTCGGAGTTGAGGTGGCGGGCTGGAAAGCCGCGTCGCGGGTGATGCGCTCAGCGGTCGTCCGGACCGGGGGACGAGGTGGGCGGGGGCTCGGCGCATCCGCTCAACTCCGGTAGTTTCGCAGCCGTTTCGTCGTCGGACGGCAAACACGAGACCAGGGTGACTCCCGGTGCGTCCACCGCCGCCAGCTTCACGTAGTCGAACGTCAGCCTTCCCAGCCGGGGATGGTCGAACGTCCTGCGCGCGGGACGGAATTCGGCGACGTCGTGCGTGTCCCACCACATGCGGAACTCGTCGCTCCTCCGGTACAGGTCGGCGGTCAGGCGCTCGAATGCAGGGTCGCCGGTGTGCCGGTCCGCACCGGCGCGGTACTGCTCCAGCAGCGCCCGCGCCTGTCCCGGCCAGTCGGCCAGGAGCGTGCGGATCCTGGGATGCGTGAACACCAGTCGGAGCAGATTGCGTTCGGGCACGTGACCGTCGGCCGGGTCGCCGATGAGACCCGTCTCGGACCGGTTCCGGGCCAGCAGGTCCCAGTTGGGCGCCAGCAGATACGCCGGGTTCGGGTCGAGCGCGTCCACCAGGCGCTGCAGCACCCGCCCGTCGTGGTCCGCTCCGGTGGTCCGGGGCAGCACCTGGCCCGCCAGATCGAAGAGGTGGCGGGTCTCGGCCGGGGAGAGCCGCAGTACCCCGGCCAGGCTGTGCAGCACCTGGCGGCTCACGGTGATGTCCCTGGCCTGTTCGAGCCAGGTGTACCAAGTGACGCTCACGCCCGAGAGCACGGCGACCTCCTCACGGCGCAGACCGGGAGTGCGTCGGCGCGGCCCGGCGGGAATACCGGCGTCGGCGGGCCGTACCCGCTCCCTGCGCGTGCGGAGGAACTCCGCCAGGACCCGGCGCCGTGCCTCGTCCGTCATGGCCCCCGCTCCCCGGTCCTGCCGCCCTGCGTGCACACTACCGCCCGCCCTCGGGACGACGGCCCCACCGGCCCGAGGGTGGTACTGCGGCCACCAGCATGAACTGCCCCTGTTGTGCTTCCCGCGCCCCGCCCAGGATCGGGATCATGACCCGCATCCGGCCGCCCGCCGATCCCGCGCCACCTGCCCGCACCACCGCCGAAGCCGCGGTGCCGACCGATCCGCCCTCCCCCTGGCGCGCCCTCTCCGTCATCCTCATCGGCGTCTTCATGGCCGTGCTCGACACCTTCATCGTGCTCGTGGCGGCGCCCACCGTCCAGGAGGACCTCAACGCCTCGGACGCCGATGTCCAGCTCGTCCTGGCGGGCTATCAACTCACCTACGCCATGGTCCTGATCACCGGGGCCCGGCTGGGTGACCGGTTCGGCCGCAAGCGGTGCTTCCTCATCGGCATGACCGTGTTCACCCTGGCCTCCGTGGCATGTGCCGCCGCTCCCGGCCCCGATGCGCTGATCGCGGCCCGGCTCGTCCAGGGAGTCGGCGCCGCCGTGATGTTCCCGCAGGTGTTCGCCACGATCCAGGTGCTCCTGCCGCCGGAGCGGCGTCCGCGGGCCTTCGGTGTCCTGGGCGCCGTCATCGGCGTCGCCGGGGTCTCGGGCCAGTTGCTCGGCGGTCTCCTCGTCTCCGCCGACCTCTTCGGTACGTCCTGGCGCCCGGTCTTCTGGGTCAACGTTCCCGTCGGCCTGCTCGCACTGGTACTGGCGGCCGTCCTCGTTCCCGAGTCCCGGACCGCCGAAGGCCGCCGGCCGGACCTGGCCGGGATGGCCGTGCTGACCCTGGCTCTCGCCCTCCTCGTCATCCCCCTCATCGAGGGCCGTGAGGCGGGCTGGCCGTCCTGGACCTGGTTCAGCCTGGCCGCCGGGGTGCTGGCGCTGCCGGTCTTCGCGGCTGTGGAACACCGGGTCGAGTCGCGCGGCGGCTCCCCGCTGCTGCGGCTGGGGCTGCTGCGCTCACGTGCGTTCGCCATCGGCATGGTCCTGGTTCTCCTGGCGTACTTCGGCATCAACTCCTTCTTCCTCGTTCTGTCCGTCACGGTGCAGGACGGCCTCGGCCTGGACGCCCTGGGCGCGGGTGTCTTCCACCTGCCGTTCGCCGCCGCCTTCTTCGCCGGCAGCCTCGTCGCCGGACGCATGGCCCGGCACGGACGGCGCCTGCTCCGTGCCGGGGCGCTCGTCCTCGTCCTCGGCCACGCGGCCACCCTGGCCGTCGTGGTCCGTGCCGGTGGCTCGCTGACGGCCTGGCACCTCGCCGCGCCGCTGGTACTGACCGGCATGGGCAACGGCGTACTGGTCACGCCACTGCTGAACACCGTGCTCTCGCGCGTCCGCCCGGCCGAGATCGGCATGGCCTCGGGCGTGCTGTCGACCGGACAGCAGATCGGCGGTTCGGTCGGGGTGGCCGTCCTCGGCGTGATCTTCTACGGCACGCTGGGCGAGGGCGTCCACACGGGTGTCGCGGCCTACGGGCACGCCCTGACCGCTGCCCTGGTCCTCGACCTCGCAGCGGCCGTCGCCGTCTCGGCCCTCCTGCGCCTGCTCCCGCATCCGGCGGCTCCCCACCGCTGAGCCGTACTCCGGTCACCGGGACAGGGCCCGTCAGCCGGTCCCGGTACCGGGGTCGACACCGAGTCCGCTCAGGAACGCCGCGGCGGCCGGGGTGGGGCGGAAGCGGCTCCAGACCAGGCGCTCCGTGCGTACGGGGGCGTCGCGGACGGGCAGCACGTGCACGCCGGTCAGTTCCGCCGCGAAGGCGGCCGGCAGCATGGCGATGCCGAGCCCGCTGCGTACCAGCCGGACGATGAAGTCGGTGCCGCTGACCTCGAACGCGACCTCGCGGGTGAGGCCCACCGCCGCGAACGCCTCCTCCGACTGCGCCCGTGCCGCGGTGCCGTCCGGGTAGTCGACGAACATCTCCTGCGCCAGCCGGTCGAGACCCACCTGCGCCTGCCCGGCCAGGGAGTGGGTGGGCGCCACGACGGCGACCAGTTCGCCCGTGGTGAGCTCGTGATCGCTCACGCCCTTCGGCCGGTAGCTGGGCAGCACCCCCAGGAACGCCACGTCGAGCGTCCCGTCCCGCACCTCCTGGACGAGGTCCTTGCTCGCCCCGTCCCGCAGGACGATGTGCACCTTCGGGTAGCGGAGGTGGAACACCCGCAGCGCCGCCGGGATGTCGACCGAGGCCACGGTCGGAATGGCGCCCACCGCGAGGCGCCCGCGGACCTCCCCCGCCGTCGCGGCGACTTCGGCGCGGGCCCGCTCCGCCGCGTCCAGCGCCTGCCGGGCCTCCGGCAGGAAGGCCTCGCCCGCCGCGGTGAGCCGTACCTGACGGCTGGTGCGGTCGAAGAGCCTGGCCCCGAGGTCCTTCTCCAGCCGGGCGATCTGATGGCTCAGGGCCGACTGGACGACCAGGCACCGCTTCGCGGCGCGCGTGAAGCTGCCCAGTTCCGCCACCGCGACGACGTACCGCATCTGCTGAAGTTCCATCCATCCATCGTGAACCACGATCGATGGAATGAAAAACATGTGTTGGACTCATGGATAGTCGATCCCGGACGCTGGGGCACATGGCTCACTCCATTCACGAATCCCGCAGCCGGGCCGTGCCCCGCGCCGCACTCTCCGAACCGCCGTCGCTCGGGCGCGGTCTGGTTCTGCTGATGGCTCTGGCCGCCGCCCTCTCCTGCGCCGGGAACTACTTCGCGCAGCCGCTCCTCGACATCATCGAGGTGAATCTGCACATCGGTGTCACCGCGGCGGGGCTGATCGTCACCGCTGCCCAGGCCGGATACGCGCTGGGGCTGATCCTGCTCGTCCCGCTCGGGGACGTCATGGACCGACGGCGGCTCGCCGTGGGCCTGTTCGCACTCACCGCGTTCTTCCTCCTGGTCACGGCCGCCGCTCCCACCGGCCCGTGGCTGATCGCGGGCACCCTGCTGACCGCGCTGACCTCCGTCGGTGCCCAGGTCGTGGTGCCGTTCGCGGCGGCCCTCGCGGCGCCGGCCGAGCGCGGCAGGATCGTCGGCGTCGTCATGTCCGGCGTGCTGCTCGGCGGGCTGTTCGGACGGCTGGCCGCCGGCGCGCTGTCCGAACTCGGCGGCTGGCGGACCGTGTACTGGGTGAACGCGCTGCTGATGGCCGCCATGGCGATACTTCTGCACAACCGGCTCCCCCGCCTGCCCCGGCCGCGCTCCACGTCCACGATGTCGTACACCGGGCTTCTGCGCTCCACCCTGGCCCTGCTGCGGGAGGAGCCCCTGCTGCGCCGGCGGGCGGCCATCGGCGCGTTCTCCATGGCCTCGTACAGCGTGCAGCTGACCGCGCTGACGTTCCTGCTGACCCGGCCGCCCTTCCACTGGAACGCGGCCGCCATCGGCCTCTTCGGTCTGGTGGGCGTCATCGGTGTGGTGGGCATGAACATCGCGGCCCGGTTGAGCGACCGCGGCCGGGTGCAGGCCGTATCGGGAACGGCGGCCGCGCTCCTGACGCTCGCCTGGCTGCCGCTGCTGGCCGGTGAGTCGTCCCTGCTGTGGCTGACGGTCGGCGTGATCCTGCTGAACATCGCCCAGCAGGCAGGACTCAACAGCAGCCAGAACGTGATCTACGCGCTCCGCCCGGAGGCCCGCAACCGGATCAACTCCGCGTTCATGACGCTCTTCTTCATGGGCGGGGCGGCCGGAGCGGCACTCGCCTCGGTGGTCTGGTCCCGGGCGGGCTGGAGCGGCATCTGCCTCCTGGGCGGTGCGCTCGCCGCGGGCAGCCTGGTGCTGTGGATCCTGGAGCGCCTGCGGGCGGCCTCCGCCACACGTCCCGGCGCCGTCACCGTCAGTCGTTGACGGCGGTCAGCAGCACGACGGCGTCCTCCAGTGCCAGCAGCCCGTGCCGTTCCTGCGGGATCGGCTGGAGCCCTCCGGCGCTCAGCTCCACATCGCCGGAGGCCGCCGTGAGACGGACCCGGCCGCGGAGCACCTGGAGGGAGGCCGCGGCGGGGGCGTTGTGCTCGTCGAGGGCGGAACCCGAGGTGAGGGCGATGACGGTCTGTCTCAGGGGTTCCTCGTGCAGCAGGCGGTGGGCGCTGCGGCCGTGCGCGGAGGCTCGGGCCGCGGCCAGATGCTCGTCGGCGAGGGCATTCAGATCGTCCATGTGCCCACTCTGCCGCAGTGCCCGTCCCCCCGCGATCCTGCCGCCCGCCCGGCCGCGCGGATCATCCGTCCGCCTGACCGGAGGGGCGGTCCTGCAGCCGCAGCCAGGCCGCGGTGTCCCGCGGGAGCCGCCCCTGCTCGTCCAGCGGACCGCTGAGGAGGAGGGTGTCCGTGTCCTCGGGCAGCTCCACCGGTTCCTCCCCCAGATTGACCACACAGGCCGGTCCGCCGGTGCGGGTGAAGGCGAGCACTCCGGGTGCGGAGGGCAGCCAGGTCAGCTGTCGGCCACCGGCCCCCGCCGCGCGGAAGCCGGGCTCGGTCCGGCGCAGCCGCAGCGCCTCGCGGTAGAGGCTGAGCATCGACTCCGGGTCGGTGCTCTGCCGGTCGGCGGCGTACGAGGACCAGCCGGCCGGCTGCGGAAGCCATGGCTCCGTGGTGGAGCCGAATCCGGCGTACGGTGCCTGCGCCGACCACGGAAGCGGTACCCGGCAGCCGTCGCGTCCCGGGTCGGTGCCGCCCGAGCGCAGGTGCATCGGGTCCTGGATCCGGTCGCGCGGGATGTCGGCTTCCGGAAGTCCCAGCTCCTCGCCCTGGTAGAGGTAGACCGCGCCGGGCAGGGCGAGCGACAGCAGGGCCGCGGCACGGGCCCGTCGGCTGCCCCGTGCCAGGTCCGTCGGCGTGCCGAAGGTCTTGGCGCCGAAGGCGAATCCGGTGTCCTCGCGGCCGTATCTGGTGGCGGTCCGGGTCACGTCGTGGTTGCACAGGACCCAGGTGGCGGGGGCGCCGACCGCGGCGTGCTCGGCGAGCGTGTCGTCGATCGTGGCGCGCAGCCGCCCGGCGTCCCAGGGGCAGGCCAGGAAGTTGAGGTTGAAGGCGGTGTGCAGTTCGTCGGGGCGCAGATAGCGGGCGAAGCGCTCGCTGTCCGGGAGCCAGACCTCACCGACGAAGACGGCCCCGTACTCGTCGGCGATGGCCCGCCATGAGCGGTAGATGTCATGGAGTTCGTCACGGTCGCTGAACGGGTGGGGGTCGCGGCCCGCGACGAAGTCGGGCAGTGCGGGGTCCTTGGCGAGCAGGGCCGCCGAGTCGATCCGGATGCCCGACACGCCCCGGTCGAACCAGAAGCGGAGCACGTCCTCGTGCTCCTGACGGACCGCCGGATGCGCCCAGTTGAGGTCGGGCTGCTGGGCGGCGAACAGGTGGAGGTACCACTCGCCGTCCGCGAGCCGGGTCCAGGGGACGCCGCCGAATTCGGAGACCCAGTCGTTGGGCGGGAGTTCGCCGTCCGGGCCACGACCGGGCCGGAAGTGGAAGAGTTCCCGCTCGGGGCTGCCCGGCCCGGCGGCCAGGGCGGCGCGGAACCACGCGTGCTGGTCGGAGACGTGGTTGGGGACGATGTCGACGATCGTACGGATGCCCAGTTCACGGGCGTCCGCGATCAGTCCCTCGGCCTCGGTGAGACTGCCGAACGCGGGGTCGATGGTGCGGTAGTCGGCCACGTCGTATCCGCCGTCGGCGAGCGGCGACAGATACCAGGGCGTGAACCAGATCGCGTCCACGCCCAGTTCGACGAGGTGGGGCAGCTTGGCGCGTACGCCCGCGAGATCGCCGGTTCCGTCCCCGTCGCCGTCGGCGAAGCTGCGTACGTAGATCTGATAGATGGCGGCGTCCCGCCACCAGTCCGCGGTGTCCCGGGGCGCGGGGCCGACTGCCACGTACGTGTTCCTCTCGCGGGGAGCTGACACAGCGCCCTCGGCGGGGGCTCCACCGGGACGCGGCACACTCAACCACCGCACACGGAGGAGATCAACACCTCGGCCTCCGGCCGGATCCTCGTCCCGGACCGCGGACCGCGGACCGCGCCAGCCGTGTCAGCCGTGTGCCGTCCACCGGTACCTGACGTCCGGTTCCTGCTCCTCGTTGCGGCTGCCGTCGTCGAACCCGACCGCGGTGAACCCGTGCCGCTCGTAGAAGGCGCGGGCGTCCGTGTTGCGCTGGAAGACGTACAGCGTGAGCTCCTCGGGCGAGAGCTCGCGCACCTCGGCCAGGAGCAGTGAGCCGATGCCCCGGCGCCGTGCGTCGGGGCGCAGGTAGAGATGTTCCAGCTCGGTTCCGTCGAGGGAGGCGAAGCCCAGCGGTTCCCCGGCACCGGTCTCGGCGATCCGCACCGTCGTTCCGGGCAGGACGACATGGGTCATCCAGGCGAGCGTGTCCTCGTCGCTGTGCACCTTGGGCAGGTACGGCATGGACGCGGCGCGGGAGTCGAGGAAGAGCCGGGTCAGCGGCCCGGCGTCCTCGGCGGTGGCCCCGCGCAGCTCCACCCGGCTGTCCGGCGCAAGATCGTTCGGTGTCATCTCGTCTCTCCTGGTCCGGCCGGAAACCCGCCGCTTCGCGCAGTCCGCGGCGGACTGCTCATGATCGTGGACGAACCTATGCCGGGCCCCGTCGCGGCCGCCAGCGGGTTTCGGCCCGTCCGATCCGGGCGGGGCAGTCGCGGGGCGGCTCGGGCCACCCGCGAAAATGTGGCGGGGGAAGACCGAAGCGACCGACCGATACGGAGGAGTGGGCAGATGCCGCACGAACGAGCTGGACAGCCGGCCCGGCCGGAGGATCTCATCGATGTGGCCCGGCTGGTGACGGCGTATTACGCCTTGCACCCGGACCCGGCCGAGCCGGACCAGCGGGTGGCGTTCGGTACCTCCGGTCACCGCGGGTCGTCCACGGCCACCGCGTTCAACGAGGACCACATCGCCGCCACCAGCCAGGCGATCAGCGAGTACCGGGCGCGCCAGGGCACGGACGGGCCGCTCTTCCTCGGTGCCGACACCCATGCGTTGTCGGAGCCGGCCCGGATCACCGCCGTCGAGGTGTTCGCCGCCAACGACGTGACCGTGCTCATCGATCCGGCCGACGGCTACACCCCGACCCCGGCGGTCTCGCACGCCGTCCTCGGCCACAACCGGGGCCGGACGGCGCGGCTCGCCGACGGTGTGGTGGTCACCCCGTCCCACAACCCGCCCGGCGACGGCGGGTTCAAGTACAACCCGCCGAACGGCGGCCCCGCCGGGTCCGATGCCACCGGCTGGATCCAGGAGCGGGCCAACGAGATCATCGCCGCCGGGATGAAGGACGTACGCCGGCTGCCGTACGCCCGCGCACGGGCGGCGTCGACCACCGGGACGTACGACTTCCTCGGCACCTATGTGGCCGACCTGCCGTCCGTGCTCGACCTGGACGCGGTCCGCACGGCCGGAGTGCGTATCGGCGCCGACCCGTTGGGCGGCGCGTCGGTCGCGTACTGGGGCCGGATCGCCGAACAGCACCGGCTCGATCTGACGGTGGTCAATCCGCTGACCGACCCCACCTGGCGGTTCATGACGCTGGACTGGGACGGAAAGATCCGGATGGACTGCTCGTCGCCGTACGCGATGGCCTCGCTGATCGGGCAGCGCGACCGCTATCAGATCGCGACCGGGAACGACGCCGACGCCGACCGGCACGGCATCGTGACACCGGACGCCGGGCTGATGAACCCGAACCACTACCTCGCCGTCGCCATCGACTACCTGTACGCGCACCGCGAGCAGTGGCCGGCCTCCGCGGGGGTCGGCAAGACGCTGGTCTCGTCGGGGATGATCGACCGGGTCGCCGCCGGTCTGGGCCGTGAGCTGGTCGAAGTGCCGGTCGGCTTCAAGTGGTTCGTGGACGGCCTGGTCGACGGCTCGCTCGGGTTCGGCGGCGAGGAGTCCGCCGGGGCCTCGTTCCTGCGCCGCGACGGATCGGTGTGGACGACCGACAAGGACGGCATCCTCCTGGCGCTGCTCGCCTCGGAGATCCTCGCGGTGACGGGCAAGTCCCCGTCCGAGCGCTACGCCGCGCTCACCGCCCGGTTCGGCGAGCCGGCGTACGCCCGGATCGACGCCCCCGCCGACCGCGAGCAGAAGGCGGTGCTCGCGCGGCTCTCCCCCGAGCAGGTCACGGCCGACACCCTGGCCGGTGAACCGGTCACGGCCGTGCTGACCCGGGCGCCCGGCAACGGCGCGCCGATCGGCGGCATCAAGGTGACCACCGAGAACGCCTGGTTCGCCGCCCGCCCCTCGGGCACCGAGGACGTGTACAAGATCTACGCGGAGTCCTTCCTGGGCGCCGACCATCTCGGCCGGGTGCAGGAGGAGGCCAGGGCCGTGGTCTCCGCGGCGCTGGAGGCCTGAGTCCGGCCGGGGGCGCCCCCCGGGGGGGCCCCGGCACGGGGGGGGGTTCGCGGAGAACCTTCCACAAAAAAAAGGTGGTTTCAAACCCAGTGTTCCACCCCAGGTTTTCCCCG
>NZ_JBHWIY010000008.1:0-169139 GCF_042731715.1 Streptomyces sp. NPDC059832
CACGCACCCCCGCCAGGGGGTGCGTGGCCGCCTCAAGAGCGAAGCTCAGCAGGTCACTTCAGGCCGAAGGCCCGGATGATCTCCTGGTCGACGCCCAGCCCGTCGGCCGCCTCGGCGTGCGCCTTGAGCGAAACGAACGAGCCGGCCTTCTTCGGGGTCTTGAACCGGGCGGTCCAGGAACCGGCCGCGTCCTTGCGGAGCTGCACCGCGTCCCAGGTCTTCCCGTCGTCGTAGCTGACCGACAGCGAGGCCCCGGTGGCCTTCACGGCACCCTTCAGCCACTCCTGCGTACCGGAGGCGAGACCGACCTCGGTCCACTTGCCCGCCTTCACGTCGCCGGCCAGGTCGGTGTCGACCCGGTAGTCCAGCTGAAGCATCGGGATGTCGGCCTGGAACGGGCCGTTCTCGTCCATGGCACCCGAGACGAAGTTCCACTCGGTGTGGGTGCGGGTGGACGTCTTCCACACGTCGCCGTCCCGGGCGGAGTCGAGGACGAAGCGGTACGGCAGCTTCTCGGGCGAGACGTCCCAGGCGAAGCCCGCCCGGCCCGCGGCCTTCTTGATCAGGGTGTCGCCCTGGTAGAAGGCCGTGGTGGTGGTGTCGTACTCGTCCTCCGGCATGGCGCCCGAGTGGCCCGCGCCCGAGTCGGTCCACGGGGTGAAGTTGTACTGGATGTCGTTGTAGACGGACCGGAACGGACCCCAGTAGCCGGTACCCAGACGCGGGCGGGCGATCGGTGCGAACCATTCGGCCGGGTAGGTGCGGCCGGCCGTGTAGTCCAGCTCGCCGCTGCGCATCTCCTGGGCGGAGTCCGTCTTCGTGGCGTTGAAGACCGAGTGGTTCTCGTACCAGAAGGAGGCTCCGGGAAGCGGGGTGACCCACTCGTCGCGGGTGCCGGGGAACTTCTCGTACTCCTCGAAGCCGATGCCCGGACCGTAGTCGGGGATGTCGTAGCGGTAGCCGCCGCCGAGCATGTCCTTGTGGCCGTAGAAGGTGTTCTCCACCTTCGCCAGCCGGCCGGCCGACGGGGCGTACTCCAGCGAGCGGTCCGGGACGACACCGTCGTGGCGGTCGACCAGGTCGTACACGTAACGGGCGAACTTCCGCTGGGCGATCGTCACCTTCGAACCGCGCCGCGCCACGTCGATCAGCTTCTCGCCCGCGAGGCGCTGGACCGAGGCGACCGGGACGGCGGTCTCGGTTCCGTAGGGGGCGTAAGACTCCATCGCGACGCCGTCGCCGTCGTTGACGACGAAGAGCGCCCTGGCGCCCGCGGCCACCGCGTTGGCGGCCCGGTCCTCGGGAGCGACCGCGTCGCTGCGGCGGATGACGACCGCCTTGCCCTTGACGTCCAGGCCCTTGTAGTCGGCCACGGCACCGTTGCCCGCGAAGACGGCGGCGAGCTTCTGCGTGCTGCTCTCCGCGACCGGCGAACCGCCCTGCGCGGTCACCGGGACATCACGGCCGCCGGCCGTCAGGTCGATCAGCTTCTCGCCCTGCCGCCAGCGGGTCAGGAAGGAGAAGCTGCCCTGGGTGACCTTCTTGGTGGGGCTCGCCCACAGCTGGTCGTACATCAGCGGGATCTGGTAGGCGTCGCGCTGGACGGTACCGTTGGGTGCGGTACGTGCCATGTCATATCGCAGCTGCCTGGTCTCGGTCTCCTTCGGCGTCCGCACGGAGACCTTGCGGGCCTTGGACGCGTCGAGGGTGACCGTGGTGGCCTTGTCGAGGATGACCTCGGGGGCCGCGAGGAAGGCCAGGGCCTTTGAGTCGGCGCGGTCGCCGGCGATGTCCGCCGCCGCCCAGGTGGTGTAGTTGCCCGGCGGCAGCCGCAGCGTGGTCTCGCCCGGGACCGCGACGGGCTGCAGCTGCGGGTCGCCCAGCGCGCCGAGGACGACGGTGCCGTCCATCGGCTTGCCGTCGCGGTCGCGGAGCTTGAGCGTCAGGTCGTACAGCTCCTGCTCCTTGTTCAGGGCGAAGCCGGTGTGGGCGACGGTGGTGCCCGCCGCGTCCTTGGCGACGACCTGTCCGGAGAACCGGGTGTTGTTCGCGACCTTCGACGGGTCCAGCGAGAGCACGGCCTCGGCGGTGGAGCCGGCCGGGACGGTCAGCTGCTTCGTCGAGAGGGTGTAGGCGTCGGCGTCCGTGTCCGTGGCCAGGTCCAGCGTGACGTCCTTCGCACCCGTGTTGCGGTAGGTGATGGTCCGCTCGGCGACCGGGTCGGACGGGGAGTGCGGCCAGTCGTACGAGGCGACCGCGACGGAGCCGGTGGCCTCGATCGTGGTGTCGACCGCCGCCTTCACGTCGAGCCGGCCGGTGCCCTGCTGGTACGGGGTGTAGTCCGGGAGCTCCTTGGACGAGCTCATCAACGTGTCCTTGATCCGCTGACCGGACCAGTCGGGGTGACGCTGCTTCAGAATGGCTGCGGCGCCCGCGACGTGCGGGGTCGCCATCGACGTACCGGACATCGACTGGTACATCCCGTCGATGCCCGGCACCGACTGCGAGGCGGCCGCGTTGATGTCCACGCCCGGTGCGGAGAGGTCGGGCTTCAGACCGTAGGACCTGACCAGCGGGCCCATGGACGAGAAGTCCGCGCGGTTGTCCTTCTTGTCGACGGCGGCGATGGTGAGCGCCTTCTCCGCCGACCCGGGCGAACCGATGGTGCCCGCTCCGTAGGCGTTGCCCGCGGCGATCACGAACAGTGGACCGCCGTCGGCGGAAAGGGCGTCGACGGCCTGGGACATGGGGTCGGAGCCGTCGTCCGGGATGCTGGAGCCGAGGCTCATCGAGACGACGTCGGCGCCTTCGGCCTTCGCCCACTCCATGGCTTCGATGATGCCGGAGTCGGCACCGGAGCCCTCGTCGCTGAGCACCTTGCCGATGATCAGGTCCGCGCCCGGGGCGACGCCCTTGTTGACGCCTTCGGAGGCGGCGCCGGAGCCCGCGATCGTGGAGGCGACGTGGGTGCCGTGGCCGTTCCGGTCGACGACCTCCTCGCCCGGCACGAAGCTCTTGGTCTTGAGGATGCGGTCCTTGACGTCCGGGTGCGTGGCGTCGATGCCGGTGTCCAGGACGGCGACCTTGGAGCCCTTGCCGTCGTATCCCTCGGCCCACGCCTGCGGGGCGTTGACCTGCGGCACGGAGTCCTTGAGCGCCGCCTCCGCACGGCCGTCGAGCCAGAGCTTGGCGATGCCGCCGTCCAGCGAACGGGCCGCGGGGGCACCGGCTATGCCGTTCCAGAAGGTGCGGGCGGTGTCCTTGCCGGCCTTCAGCGCGGCGCCGTGGATGCTCTCCAGGGTGCGGACCTTCTTGGCGCCACGCGGGGCGGCGGGCAGCGAACGGCCCTTGCCGGCCGGGTAGGTGGCGATCAGCGGAATGCCGCCCGACCGCTTGTCGTCGTACCCCATCTTCGCGAGGGCGGAGACATTGAACAGCCTGCGGTCCAGTTTCCCGGCCGCGAGCAGCCCGGTCGCCTCGTCGGGCAGTACGTAGATGTCGTCGCCGGCCTGCTGGACATGCACCCCGCCGGTCGCACCGTCGGGGCGGTCCACGGTGACGGTGTCCTGCTTGCCGACGCCGTCCGTGTAGTGCACGACATCGCCCGTGAGCAAGGTGATGTCGTACTCCTCGACGGGGGCGCCGGCCTGGCGGTCGGCGGTCGGACGGAGCCCGCCCGAAGCGGCGGAAGCGAGGCCGGCTGCGGGGACCAGCGCACCGCTCACGAGGGCGACCGCGGTCGCCAACAGCAGTGCTCTGCGTCCCGCGCGGGCGGATCTCGCCCGGCCGGAAGCGGAGGGAGGAGTAAAAGTCATGCTGCTGATCTACCGGCAAATGCATGGCTACGGTTGAGTTCACACCTGGCGTGAAACCGCCGTGGCGGCAACCCGCCCGCAGTGGTCGGGGTCCGGAGGCCGGTTCAGGCCACGGATGTGATCACTCCGGTCGGCGGCCGGCCGGCCTCGTGATGGATCGGGGTGTGCGCGCCCTTGAGCGGAACGCCGCTGCCGCCGCGCCGGTCGGCGACGATCTCAGCGGCGATCGACAGCGCGGTCTCCTCGGGGGTACGTGCTCCGAGGTCGAGGCCGATCGGCGAGTGGAGCCTGGCCAGTTCCAGCTCCGTGACGCCGACCTCGCGCAGCCGGTCGTTGCGCTCCAGGTGGGTGCGGCGCGATCCCATCGCCCCGACGTACGCGACCGGCAGCTTCAACGCCAGTTCCAGCAGCGGGACATCGAACTTGGCGTCATGGGTGAGGACGCACAGGACGGTGCGCGTGTCCACGTCGGTCGCCGCGAGGTAGCGGTGCGGCCAGTCGACGACCAGCTCGTCGGCCTCGGGGAAGCGGGCCTTCGTGGCGAAGACCGGGCGGGCGTCGCACAATGTCACGTGGTACCCGAGGAACTTGCCCGCCCGGACGAGTGCCGAGGCGAAGTCGATGGCCCCGAAGACGATCATCCGGGGTGGTGGGACGCTCGATTCGACGAGCAGGGTGAGCGGTTGTCCGCAGCGCGAGCCGTCGGCGCCGATGACGACACCACCGGTGCGGCCCGCGTCGAGCATGGCGCGGGCGTCGGCGGCCGCGGTGCGGTCCAGTTCCGGATGTCCGCCGAGCCCGCCCTCGTACGAGCCGTCGGGGTGGACGAGCAGGGGGCGCCCGAGGAGTTCCGCCGGCCCGTCGGTGATCCTGGCGAGGGCCGCCGCCGTCCCCCCTGCGGCGGCGGCGAACGCGGCGGCGAACACCGCCCGCGCGGGGTCGTCCGCACGGACCGGTGTCACCAGGATGTCGATGACGCCGCCACAGGTCAGTCCGACCGCGAAAGCGTCCTCGTCGCTGTAGCCGAACCGTTCGAGCACCGCGGTGCCGTCGTCCAGCGCCTGCCCGCACAGCTCGTACACCGCGCCCTCCACACACCCGCCGGAGACGGATCCGATCGCCGTGCCGTCACGGTCGACGGCGAGCGCGGCTCCGGGCTGCCGGGGCGCGCTGCCGCCGACCGCCACGACGGTGGCCACGGCGAAGTCGCGTCCCTGCTCGACCCACCGGTTGAGCTCTTCGGCGATGTCCAGCATGGCGTTTCTCCTTCTACGGATGTGCGGAGGGGCAGGAGGGACAGGAAGGACAGGAGGGACGGCGCGGGAGGTACCGGTGCGGACCGGCTGTGGTGCGGACCGGCTGTGGTGCTACTTGGCGCCGATCCAGCTCTCGATCGGGCTGAGCGCGAAGTACACGACGAACACGCCGGTCAGCACCCACATGAAGACGCCCACTTCACGGAACTTGCCCTGCGCCGCCTTGATCGCGGCGAAGGAGATCACCCCGGCGCCGACACCGGCGGTGATGGAGTAGGTGAACGGCATCAGCGCCACGGTCAGGAAGACCGGCACGGCGACGGAGCGGTCGCTCCAGTCGACATGGCGGGCGTTCTGCATCATCATCGCGCCGATCACGACCAGTGCGGCGGCCGCGATCGGCCCCGGCACGATCTGGGCGAGCGGGGTGAAGAACAGTCCGGCGGCGAAGAGCACACCGGTGACGACGGAGGACAGACCGGTGCGGGCGCCCTCGCCGACGCCGGTCGCCGACTCGATGAAGACGGTCTGCCCGGACGCCCCGGAGACGCCACCGATCGCGCCGCCCGCACCGTCGATGAACAGTGCCTTGGAGAGACCCGGCATCCGGCCCTTGCTGTCGGCGAGACCGGCCTCGGTACCGACACCGATGATGGTCGCCATCGCGTCGAAGAAGCCGGCCAGCACCAGGGTGAAGACGATCATGCCGACGGTCATGACGCCGATGTCGCCCCAGCCGCCGAACTCGACATGGCCGAAGAGCCCGAAGTCGGGCATCGAGACCGCGCTGCCCTGCAGTTCGGGCGCGCTGCCGCCCCATGCCTTGGGGCTGATGTCGCCGACCGCGTTGACGATGACGGCGAGGACCGTGCCGACGACGATGCCGATCAAAATCGCGCCGGGCACATTGCGGGCCTGGAGCATGAAGATGAGCAGCAGGGTGACGCAGAAGAGCAGTACGGGCCAGCCGGCGAGCTGCCCGCCGACACCGAGCGTGACGGGGGCGCCCTTGCCGACGAAACCGGCGTTGACCAGGCCGATCAGCGCGATGAACAGGCCGATGCCGATGGTGATGCCGTGCTTCAGGGCCAGTGGTATGGCGTTCATGATGACCTCGCGCAGCCCGGTGACGACCAGCAGCACGATCACGGCGCCGTACATCACGCACATGCCCATGGCCTGCGGCCAGGTCATGTGGGGTGCCACCTGGGTGGCGAGCACGCCGGAGACGGAGAGTCCCGCGGCGAGGGCGAGGGGCACCTTGCCGATGAAGCCCATCAGCAGGGTGGACACGGCGGCGGCCAGGGCGGTCGCCGTGATCAGCCCGGCGTGGCTGAGCCGGTGGCCCGCCGCGTCCGGCCCGGACAGCAGGAGCGGGTTGAGCAGAAGGATGTAACACATCGCCATGAAGGTGGTGATACCGCCGCGCACTTCGCGTGCGACGGTGGAGCCACGGTCGGAGATGTGGAAGTACCGGTCGAGCCAGGATCTTCCGGCGGGGACGCGCGAGCCCTGGCCCGCGTCCTCCGCACTGGTCCTGGGCTCCACTGACTGCTGGGTCATGATGCCTGACTCCCAAGGTTCACAGGGGCACCCGCGATGAAGAATCGATATGCGGGATTTGGGATGACTGCGCTGGCGGCACGACCCGGGGGACGGCCCGAGGCGAACTGTTCATGCAGAGTGGAATGTGACGTGTGACGTGGTACATGTGCGGCAGCACCCGCACTCCTGGTGCTGCGGTACTTCGGGTACCGCGGACTGCGGGTGCTGCGGTTCCCCGGGCGGTGCGGGCAGCGGAAGTGTGACGTTCCTGGGAGGCACACACCGCCCGGAGAGATCGTGTGGAGCCGAGGCTCAGGTGCCGGTGAGGTGCTCGGGGCGCACCGGCGTCCTGTTGAGCTCCAGGCCCGTCGCGTTCCGGATCGCCGCGAGGACGGCCGGGGTCGACGACAGGGTGGGGGCCTCACCGATGCCGCGCAGCCCGTACGGGGCGTGGTCGTCGGCGAGTTCGAGCACATCGACCGGGATGGTCGGGGTGTCGAGGATGGTGGGGATCAGATAGTCCGTGAAGGACGGGTTGCGCACCTTCGCGGTCTTCGGGTCGACGATGATCTCCTCCATGACGGCGACACCCAGGCCCTGGGTGGTACCGCCCTGGATCTGTCCTTCTACGGACAGCGGGTTGAGTGCCTTGCCGACGTCCTGGGCACAGGCCAGTTCGATGACCTTGACCAGGCCGAGTTCGGTGTCGACCTCGACGACCGCGCGGTGGGCGGCGAAGGAGTACTGGACGTGGCCTTTGCCCTGTCCGGTGCGGAGGTCGAACGCCTCGGTGGGCCGGTGGCGCCACTCCAGCTCGATGTCGACCGCCTCGTCCTCCAGTACGTCGACCAGGTCGGCCAGCACCTCGCCGCCGTCGGTGACGACCTTGCCGCCCTCCAGGAGCAGTTCGGCGGTGGCCCACGCGGGGTGGTACGTGCCGTACTTGCGGCGGCCCATCTCCAGGACCTTCTCGCGGACGGCCTCGCAGGAGTGCTTCACGGCGCCGCCGGTGACGTAGGTCTGCCGGGAGGCGGAGGTGGAGCCGGCCGAGCCGACCTGGGTGTCGGCCGGGTGGATGGTGACCTGGGCGACGCCGAGTTCGGTACGGGCGATCTGGGCGTGGACGGTGACGCCGCCCTGCCCGACCTCCGCCATGGCCGTGTGCACGGTCGCGACCGGCTCGCCGGCGATGACCTCCATGCGCACCCGGGCGGTGGAGTAGTCGTCGAAGCCCTCGGAGAAGCCGACGTTCTTGAGGCCGACCGCGTAGCCGATGCCACGTACGACGCCTTCGCCGTGGGTGGTGTTGGACAGTCCGCCGGGCAGGGCCCGTACGTCGGCCTGTTCGCCGGCCACCTCCCACTGGCGCTCGGGCGGCAGCGGCCTGGCCTTGACCCGGCGCAGCAGTTCGGCGACCGGGGCGGGCGAGTCGACGACCTGTCCGGTCGGCAGCAGGGTGCCCTGCTCCATGGCGTTGAGCTGCCTGAACTCGACCGGGTCCATGCCCAGTTCGGCGGCGAGCTTGTCCATCTGGGCCTCGTAGGCGAAGCAGGCCTGCACCGCGCCGAAGCCGCGCATGGCGCCGCAGGGCGGGTTGTTGGTGTAGAGCGCGATGGCCTCGATGTCGACGTCGTCGATGACGTACGGGCCGACGGAGAGCGAGGAGGCGTTGCCGACCACGGCCGGGGAGGCGGATGCGTAGGCTCCGCCGTCCAGCACGATGCGACATTTCATATGTGTCAGCTTGCCGTCGCGGGTGGCGCCGTGCTCGTACCAGAGCTTCGCCGGGTGCCGGTGGACGTGGCCGAAGAAGGACTCGAACCGGTTGTAGACGATCTTGACCGGCTTGCCGGTGCGCAGGGCGAGCAGGCAGGCGTGGATCTGCATCGACAGGTCCTCGCGGCCGCCGAAGGCCCCGCCGACGCCGGAGAGCGTCATGCGGACCTTGTCCTCGGGCAGGCCCAGGACCGGTGCGATCTGGCGGAGGTCGGAGTGGAGCCACTGGGTGGCGACGTACAGGTCGACGCCGCCGTCCTCGGCGGGCACGGCGAGGCCGGACTCGGGGCCGAGGAAAGCCTGGTCCTGCATGCCGAAGACGTATTCGCCGCTCACCACGACATCGGCGCGGGCCGCCGCCGCGTCCGCGTCGCCGCGGACGATGGGCTGGCGGTGCACGATGTTGGGGTGCGGTACGTGCCCTGCGTGGTGGTCGTCGCGTCCCTCGTGGACGAGGATCGCGTCGGGGGCGGTGGCGGAGGCCTCGTCGGTGATGACGGGCAGTTCGCGGTAGTCGATCCTGATCTTCGCGGCGGCGCGGCGGGCCGTCTCCGGGTGGTCGGCGGCGACGAGCGCCACCGGTTCGCCGTGGTGGCGGACCTTGCCGTGGGCGAGCACGGGGGTGTCCTGGATCTCCAGGCCGTAGTTCTTCACCGAGGTCGGCAGGTCGTCGTAGGTGAGTACGGCGTAGACACCGGACGTGGCGAGCGCCTCCGAGGTGTCGATGGAGACGATCTCGGCGTGCGCGACCGTGGAGCGCAGTGTGTGGCCCCAGAGCATGTCCTCGTGCCACATGTCGGAGGAGTACGCGAACTCGCCGGTGACCTTGAGGATGCCGTCGGGGCGGAGCGTGGACTCGCCGATGCCGCCCTTGGTGCGGGTGCCCTGGTTGATGCTGGTGGGGTTGCCGGTTACGCCCATCGTCAGACCGTTTCTTCCGCGCGGGCGGCCGCGAGGCGGACCGCGTCGAGGATCTTCTCGTAGCCGGTGCAGCGGCAGAGGTTGCCGGAGAGCGCCTCGCGGATGTCCGCGTCGGACGGTTCCGGGTTGCGCTCCAGCAGCTCGTCGGCGGCGACCAGCAGGCCGGGGGTGCAGAAGCCGCACTGGACGGCTCCGGCATCGATGAACGCCTGCTGGATCGGGGAGAGTTCACCGCCCTCCCGGGTCTCCTCGCCGGCCGGCCCGGCCTGCCACTGCCGGGCCTTGTCGAGCGCCGTGCCGCACGCGCCGGAGGCGCAGCCGCTGCCCGGGTGCTGCTCGGAGCGGTGGGCGGCGAAGTCGGCGAGGCCTTCCACCGTGACGACCTCGCGCCCCTCCACCTGGCCCGCCGCGACCAGGCAGGAGCAGACCGGCACACCGTCCAGGCGGACCGTGCAGGAGCCGCACTCGCCCTGCTCGCAGGCGTTCTTGGAGCCGGGCAGGCCCATCCGTTCACGCAGCACGTAGAGGAGGGACTCGCCCTCCCAGACGTCGTCCGCCTCGTGCCTGCGGCCGTTGACCGTGAAATTGACGCGCATGATCAGGCAGCTCCTTCGGTGCTGCGGCCGTTGCCGCGGTACGACTCCCAGGTCCAGCCGAGGGTGCGGCGGGCCATGATCCCGACCGCGTGCCGGCGATAGCTCGCGGTGCCGCGCACATCATCGATCGGGTTGCAGGCACCGGCGGCGAGCGTGGCGAACTGCTTGGCGATGGACGGGGTGATGATCGTGCGGCTGTCCCAGAACCCGCCCTCTTCGAGCGCGGCGTTCAGGAATTCCTCGGCCGCCTTCGCCCGTACGGGCGTGGGGGCGGCCGAGCCGATGCCGGTGCGCACCGTGCGGGTCTCGGGGTGCAGGGCCAGGCCGAAGGCGCAGACGGCGATGACCATCGCGTTGCGGGTGCCGACCTTGGAGTACTGCTGCGGCCCGTCTGCCTTCCTGATGTGCACGGCCCGGATCAGCTCGTCCGGTTCGAGGGCGTTGCGCTTGACGCCGGTGTAGAAGGCGTCGATCGGGATCATCCTGGTCCCGCGTACGGATTCGGCCTCGACCTCGGCGCCCGCGGCGAGCAGCGCCGGGTGGGCGTCCCCGGCGGGCGAGGCGGTGCCCAGGTTGCCGCCGACGCCGCCGCGGTTGCGGATCTGGGGCGAGGCGACGGTGTGCGAGGCGAGCGCCAGTCCGGGCAGCTCGGCCCGCAGGTGCTCCATGATGTGGCTGTACGGGACGCAGGCGCCGAGCCGTACGCTCTCCTGGCCCACCTCCCACTCGGTCAGCTCTCCGATGCGGTTCAGGTCCATGAGGTACTCGGGCCGCCGGTGGTCGAAGTTGATCTCGACCATCACATCGGTGCCACCCGCGATGGGCACAGCCGTCGGGTGCTCGGCCTTGGCGGCGAGCGCCTCCTCCCAGCTGGCGGGGCGAAGGAAGTCCATGAGTGGCTCTCTTCTTCTCAATCGGGTCGTTCACTGGGGGCGGGGTGCGGCCGGCCCTCGACTGGTCGTTCATGTGTTGTTAACGCGGTGTGGGGCCAAGTACACAAGCCGTGCTCCACCCGGTGCAGTCACCGAAACCATGAAGGAGTTGGCTGGTCGATCTCCTCGTCTTGTAGATTCGAACGAATGGCGGGGATCAGTAACCTCACCGCAATACCCAGTTTTCACCCGCACCAACGAAAGAGATCGGCGGCGACGAGATGCGGCTGCGCGCACTGCTGGAGACCGACGCGCTGGGCCTGCGGCTGCTCGGCGGCGAGGACGAGCTGGACCGTTCGGTCCGCGGCGTGATGACCACCGACCTGCGGGATCCCAGCCGCTATCTGTCGGGCGGCGAGCTGGTCCTCACGGGCCTGGCCTGGCGCCGGGACGCGGCGGACTCGGAGCCGTTCGTACGGATCCTGGCGGGTGCCGGCGTGGCCGGGCTCGCGGCGGGCGAGGCGGAGCTCGGCGACATCCCCGGCGATCTGGTGGAGGCGTGCGCGCGGCACCGGCTGCCGCTCTTCGCCGTCCATGAGACCGTCGCGTTCGCAACGATCACCGAGCATGTGGTGCGCCAGGTGTCCGGTGAGCGGGCGGGCGATCTGGCGGCGGTCGTGGACCGGCACCGCAGGCTCATGACCTCGGGCCCGGCGGGCGGCGGGCCCGAGGTGGTCCTGGATCTGCTCGGATCCGACCTCGACCTGCATGCCTGGGTGCTCTCCCCCACCGGCCGGCAGATCGCGGGCGCCGGTGAAACGTCACTGCCCGGACCGGTCGGCGCCGCGCTGGCGGGCCACCATCTGGCCGCCACCCGCACCGGTCACCGCCCCCCGCACCGGGCCACGGTGGATGGCACCGCGTATTCGCTCTTCCCGATCCGGAACACCGGCCGCGGCGCCGTCCCGGCCTCCCGCGACGTCCGTGAGTCGGTGCTCTCGGACTGGCTGCTCGCGGTCGAGGCGGACGCGAGCGACTGGCCGCCGGCCCGGCTGGATCTGCTCCAGGGCGTCACCCAGCTGATCGCCGTCGAACGGGACCGGCGCGACGCGGCCCGTACGGTACGCCGCAGGCTCGCCCAGGAAGTCCTGGAACTGGTCCAGACGGGTGCCCCGCCGGCCGAGATCGCCGCCAGGCTGCGGGTCGCGGCCCCGGTGCTGCTACCGGGGCTCGGGTCCGCGCCGCACTGGCAGGTCGTGGTGGCGCGGGTCGAGTGGGGCGGCGCGGAGGGCCAGTCCGCCGCCGGCGCCCCGGCAGGGTCCGGTTCCGCAGTCGCCGGCGGCCCGGTCGCCCAGGCGCTGCTGGAGGAGATCCTGGTCGACCCCGCGGTCACCGGCTCCGACTCGGCGGACCGGATCGCGGTCGCCCATACGGGCGAGGAGGCCGTCGCCCTCGTACCGCTGCCCGCCGTCACCGCGCCCGCGCCGGACCGGGACGCCGCGCACACCGAGGCGGGCGTGGATCCCGCGCTCCATGCCGATGTGCTGCTCGCCGCCGTCCGCGAACCGCTCTCCGCGGGCCTCGCCGACGACGGCCGGCTGACCCTGGGTGTCAGCGCGGCCGTCCATTCGCCCGAGGGACTGCGCGGTGCCCTGGAGGAGGCCCGGCACGCCCGCCGGGTGGCGGCGGCCCGCCCCGGCCGGGTCTGCGCGGCCGGACACCACGAGCTGGCCTCGCACGTGCTGCTGCTGCCGTTCGTCCCCGACGACGTGCGCCGCGCGTTCACCGCACGCCTGCTCGACCCGCTGCGCGACTACGACCGGCGCCACCGCGCGGAGCTGATCCCGACGCTGGAGGCGTTCCTGGACTGCGACGGATCGTGGACCCGCTGCGCGGCCCGTCTCCACCTGCACGTCAACACGTTGCGCTACCGGGTGGGGCGAATCGAGCAGTTGACGGGACGTGACCTTTCGCGCCTGGAGGACAAGCTCGATTTCTTCCTCGCCCTGCGTATGAGCTGATTTCCCGGCCCTGTCACGGCTGTTGGCGGCTCCGTTCGTTTGTGAAATCTTTCACCTGAGATTGAACGACCCCTTGGCCCGGCGTGCAGATCCGTGCTGAGATGCCGCCAGACCCAACAGCTCGATGGCGCGCTCGGGGAGGGCAATGTGGCGCATACCGCCATGTCTGGTTCCGGAACGACAGCAGATGACGATCCGCCGCTCCAGACAGCGGTATGGCGGCTGCGGTCACGCGCCTGCTGGACGGACGCCGCAGCGCTGCTCGAACCCGGCGCCGGCACCGATCCGGCCGCCGCGCTCCAGCGGACCGCCCTGCTGACCGAACGGTGCCTGTACACCGGAAAGGGCTGGACCGACGCCGAGGACGCCTTGCGTACCGCGGAGGCGCTGGCCCACGACGACGACGAACGCGGCGCGGCCGCGTGCGAACGCGGCCATCTGGCGTACGCGTCGACACTCCTGGGGGTACGCGACCGGGCCGACGAGGCCAGTGTCGCGCTGAGCCGGGCCGCCGCGCTGCTCGCCCCGTCCGCGCCGGGCCGTCCGCTGCTGGACTTCCGGCGGGGCCTGATCGCGCAGAACATCGCCGACTCGCCGGAGGCCGCGCGCGCCGCGTACCGCAGGGCCCACGCCGGGGCCACCGCCCAGGGGGACGCGCTGCTGCTCTCCTCGACCTGGCGCCATCTCGCCCTGCTGGCCCTGCGCGAGGGCGATCTGGCGGAAGCCCGGCACGGCTTCGCGGAGTCCCTGCGGCTAAGGGAGGAGCTGGGCTATCTGATCGGTACGGCTCCGGCCCTCATCGCCCTCGCGGACTCCGAACCGGAGCCCGAGCTGGCGACCCGGCTGCGCGCCGAGGCGGGCCGGCTGTTCCGGCTGCTCGGGGGCGTGCCGACGTGGCTGGCGCCGCATCTGGACCCGCCTCCCGCGGAGACGGCCGGGGCGAACTGAGGCCGGGTGTCGGTCGGCAGCCAGGGCGGGCCCCGGGTCCGGGGCGTCGCGCCCGGTCAGCCCTCGGCGCCGGTGAAGTGCTCCCGCACGAGCGACTGCACGACGGCCAGGTCCTGGGCGATCAGCGCGTCGAGCAGAGCGGTGTGCTCGGCCGCGTCGGCGAGGAGGTCGGCGCGGCGGGTGACGGGGTTGCTCTCCAGCGGCCACTGGGAGCGGCGGTGCAGGTCGTCGGCGACCTGCACCAGCTGCTCGTTGCCGCAGAGCGCGAGGACCGCGCCGTGGAAGGCCCGGTCGGACTCGGCGTAGCCTGCCCGGTCGCCCACGGCCGCGGCGGCCACCGTCGCCTCGGCCAGCGGGCGCAGGGCGCACCAGGCGCCGGGCGGGACGGTCCGGGCCAGCCGCAGCATCACGGGGACCTCGATCAGGGCGCGCACCTCGGCCAGCTCGGCGAGCTCGCGCGGGCCTCGCTCGGACACCCGGAACCCTCGGTTCGGTACGACCTCGACGGCGCCCTCGATGGCCAGCTGCTGCATCGCCTCGCGCACCGGCGTGGCGGAGACCCCGAACCGGGCACCGAGAGCCGGGGCCGAATAGACCTGCCCCGGAACCAGCCGGCCGTCGACCAGGGCGGCGCGCAGCGCCTCCAGGATCTGGCCGCGCACGGAGTGCCGCTGCACCACCGCGCGCGGGGCGGGCGGCTCGCTGTGGGTGTGTTCGCCACGCGCCTGCTCGCCACGCGTCTGTTCGGGCACCCGGACGACCGCCGGGACGGTCGCGGGCGTGGCGGTCCCGTACGCCTCACGCGCTCTGCCCTGCTCCACTCGGACCTCCTCGACCGGGCGCGGGCGCGGCTCGCGTACGCCATGCCTCTTGTGCACGATAGGCGCAGGACGCCGCAGTTCAAACATCGATCCGGTCGGGTAAGGTAAGGCTAACCTGCAAACGGTCGCGATTCGGTGGTCCCTGCATGACACTCCCCGCCCTGCTTCCCGGCACCACGGCGTCCGCCGTGACGGACGCCTACGCGCGCCTGGCCGAGGTCTTTCCCGGGCTGCGCGCGCAGGTGCTGGCGGACGACGAGACCGCTCCTCGCGGCACCGGCTGGGTGGGTGCCGACGAGCTGGCGGCGGGGGGCGCCGCACTGAACGCCTTCCTCGCCTGGGACCACGCCCAGGTGGTGCGGGACTACGGGCAGCAGCCCCGCCCCGACGTGGTCGCCAGCTTCGGGCTGCACCGCTACGCCTGGCCCGCCTGCCTGCTGGTGACGGTGCCCTGGTTCCTGCATCGGCGGGTGCCCCGGATTCCCGTCGGGGACGTGGCGTTCCAGCGGGCGCTGGGTCATCTGACCCTCCGGGTGAGGGAGTTCGCCTGCCTGCCGGACGATCCGGCCGCCGCGCTGCCGGGCGCCCGCGTGGTATCCGACGAGACGGAGCTGCGGGCCGAGGTGCTCGCGGCGGTGGCCGACCACATCGGCCCGGTGCTCGACGGCTTCGGACCGCGGATGCGGCGCGGCAGGCGCGCGCTGTGGGGCATGGCGACGGACGAGATCGTCGAAGGGCTCTGGTACGTCGCCCATCTGCTCGGCGAGGAACGACGGGCGATGGCCGAGCTGGAGGCACTCCTGCCGGGCACCACGAAGCCGTACGTCGGCTCCGCGGGCTTCCGCGATCTGACCGGACCGGACGGCGAATCGCTGCCCACCCGCGACCGGGCGAGCTGCTGTCTGTTCTACACGCTGCGCCCCGAGGACACCTGTGTCACCTGCCCCCGTACCTGTGACGCCGACCGGGTGCGGAAGCTGACGCCCGCTCACTGATCAACACCACTCGCGCGAGTAGTACAATTCGAACGCAACTCATCGGTCGCGTGCGGGCATTCGAGCCGACCCCGGTCTTCCGTACGCCGTGCCGACCCAATGGCGTTCTCTTGCCCCGAAACCCCCTGTGCGTGACGGGGTTTCGGCAATCATGGCGCCCGAAATGCCCTACGCAATGCAAGGGACCGCGCATGAGACTGACCGACATATCGCTGAATTGGCTGCTTCCGGGCGCCGTGCTGCTCGTGGGAGTCCTGGCGGCGGTGGCGGTGGTCGCGCGCGGCAAGCGCGCCGCTGACACATCCGCGGCCGAGGACAGCTGGGAACGCAGCGAAGAGCGTCGCAGACGCAAGGAGGCCCTGTACGCCACCGCCTCGTACGTCCTGCTGTTCTGCTGTGCGGCGGTCGCCGCCGCGCTCTCCTTCCACGGGCTCGTCGGCTTCGGCGAGCAGAATCTCGGCCTCTCCGGGGGCTGGGAGTACCTCGTCCCCTTCGGCCTCGACGGCGCGGCCATGTTCTGTTCCGTACTCGCGGTGCGCGAGGCCAGCCACGGTGACGCTGCGCTCGGCTCACGCCTGCTCGTGTGGACGTTCGCCGGCGCCGCCGCCTGGTTCAACTGGGTGCACGCACCGCGCGGGATCGACCACGCGGGCGCCCCGCACTTCTTCGCGGGGATGTCGCTCTCGGCGGCCGTGCTCTTCGACCGGGCCCTGAAGCAGACCCGTCGGGCCGCGCTGCGCGAGCAGGGCCTGGTGCCCCGTCCGCTGCCGCAGATCCGGATCGTCCGGTGGCTGCGCGCCCCCCGGGAGACCTTCGGCGCCTGGTCGCTGATGCTGCTGGAAGGCGTACGCACGCTGGACGAGGCGGTCGACGAGGTACGTGAGGACAGGCGGGAGAAGGAGCAGAACCGCCTCCGCAGGAAGGACCAGGAGAAGCTGGACCGGGCTCACATCAAGGCGCTGAACCGGCAGAACCGGGCCTGGCGCCGGGTCGGCCGCGGCGGCACCCAGGTGGACGTCCAGGCCATCGCGCCCACGGCGGGCTCCGCGTCCGTCGTGGAGCCCGCCATATCCGAGCCGGGACAACTGCCGTTGCGCCCCCGGCCATCCCTGCAAGCCGTGACGGGGCCGAGCGCCGCCGCCCCGGGCCGGAACCCGAATGATCCGGTCACCGTCGACCTCACCGCCGAGGACGACACCCAGGCACTGCCCCGGCTCGATTCACTGGAGCGGAAGCTGAAGGATCTGGAGCAGCAGTTCGGCTGATCCGCAGTCACAGGCCCTGACGGCCCGGTTCCCTTCCGGTCCGTCAGGGCCTTTCGCCGTCCAGCTCGAACCAGACGACCTTGCCCAGCGCATGGGCGCTGACTCCCCAGGCGTCCGCGAGGCTCCGCACCAGCAGGAGCCCTCGGCCATGCGTACCGTCGTCGGCGTTCGGTACGTACGACAGGGGCAGCCCGGACACGAAGTCCCGTACCTCCACCCGTAATCTGGCGGGCGCCACGCTCACCGTGACGACCGCGCCGTGTCCCGTGTGGATCAGCGCATTGGTCACCAGCTCGCTGAGCAGGAGCTCCGCCACCTGGACCGGTTCGGTACTCCACCGGTAGCGCAGGAACTCGCGTAACGCATGGCGCACTTCACCCACGGCCGCCAGATCGGTGTGGGCCAGTCTGCGATGCAGCCGGACCGGCTGCCGCTCCTTCGCCCCCGGTTCGTGCGTGACCTCGTCCTCCATGGGTTCGGCATCTCCCTGACGTTCCATCATTTCCCCCGCCCGCACAGTGAATCGCCCCCTTCTCGTGGTCCTGGTCTCCCGTATCGGATATTTCTCGTTGAACTCCTTCGCGGAACACGTTCACGGGATGCATGCCCCGCTGACGGTCCGCCACGCTTGTCGACTCATCAATAAGTGAACGGAGAACCGGAACCGGCCGGAGGACTGCCGGACATCTGCGCGACACATTTCCCCCCCTCGGGTTAACTTCCAAAAAATTCACATCGGTTGGCGTTGACGGGACCGTATCTACGCGCGTCATCATGGTGGCTATGCGAATCCCCCCACGGATCACCACGCTCGGTGGCGCAGCCGCCCTCCTGTCCGTCCTCCTCGTCGGCGCCCCGGCCACCACGGCCACCGCCTCGACCCCATCCACCTCCGTCTCCATCACGTCGGTCGGCAGCATCTGTTACTCGGCGCTGCCCGCCCAGGCGCACGACACCCTCGACCTGATCGACGCGGGCGGCCCGTTCCCGTACTCGCAGGACGGCTCCGTCTTCCAGAACCGTGAAGGCGTCCTGCCCGGCCAGAGCACCGGCTACTACCACGAGTACACGGTCGTCACCCCCGGCTCCCCGACCCGCGGTGCGCGCCGGATCGTCACCGGCGAGAAGGCGCAGGAGGACTACTACACCGGCGACCACTACGCCACCTTCGACCTGATCGACCAGGGCTGCTGAAGCCCGGCCCCTCCGGACCGATCCGCGCCGTAGACCCCCACCTGCGGCGCGGATCACGTTCCGGGGCCGGCAGGCGGACCCGCACGCTCCACGACTTGTACCCTCCCCCCATGACCGTGACCTATGTGATCGACGGCTCCCGGGTCACCGGCCTGGAGCAGTTCTGGGAAGTGATCGGCGAGGCCGTGAACGGCCCGGGTGGGTACTTCGGCCGCAATCTCGACGCCCTCGCGGACTGTCTCAGCGGCGGGATGGGTGCCCCGGACGACGGCGATTTCGTCTTCGAGTGGCGGGACCACGCTTCCTCCGCACAGGCCCTGGGACACGAGGAGACGGCGCGCTGGCTGCGGCAGATCCTGACCCGGGCGCATCCCACCAACCGGGCGTCGGTCCAGGAGCGGCTGGACGAGGCCCTGGCGGGGCGGGGACCGACACTCTTCGAGCTGATCGTGGAGATCCTGACGCGGGGCGGGGCGCCCGGCGCGCTGCGGCTGTCGTGAGCCCGGGGCCATGTCCGGCGGACGCGGCCCGGGGGACGGCACCGGCCGGCCGAGCGGGATCATCACTCGGCCGCCCGACACCATGGGGGTCGTAGGGATCAGAACTCGGTGGTGACCTTGGCTCCGTCGAACGCCTCGGTGCCGTAGAGGCTGATGAAGTGGTAGCCCGGCGCCGGGTTGTTGACGGTCAGGGTGTGCTCGTTGCCCGCGCCGACGGACTTGTCGGTGTAGACCTTGGTGGTCGCCCACTCCTGCGAGCTGTAGTAGAGATCGGCGTCACCCGTGCCGCCGGAGGCGGTGATCTTCAGCTGGGTGGTGCCGGCCGGGATGAGGACGGCCAGATAGGCGTAGTCGCCCTTGACGGCCTTCAGCCCGCTGCGCATGCAGTTCTGGCCCAGCATCCTGGTGTCGGCGTCCTTGCACTCGGTGATCTCACCGGGCGGGTTGGTGGACCCGCCGCCGCAGGCACCGGCCGCGCAGGCGGCCAGCCAGGTGTTCCAGTCGGCGTCGTAACGGCTGCCAATGGTCGACGTGAGCAGGGTGCGGGCGCCGTCCCAGTCGCCCTTGCGGTAGAGACCGAGCAGGGTGTCGACGTCGGAGCGGTGGGATTCGAGCATGTAACGGACGGCCAGGTAGCCCCAGTTGTAGACGCGGGTCTGGTCGGCGTTGTCGTAGGTGGTGTCGAACAGGGTCCGCAGGGTGTAGGTGCGGTTGGCGGCCTGGGCGACGGCGTCGTCGTAGGTGACCTTGCGGTACGAGTACGAGACGAACTCCGCGAAGCCCTCCACCCACCAGACGGTCGGCGTGGTCATTCCGGCGGCGAAGTCGCCGTACATGTTGAAGCGGCCGTCGAGGTAGTGCGTGTACTCGTGGTTGAGGTTCCAGATCTGGAAGTCGGGGCGGGCCCACTCGGCCTCGTAGGCGATGAACCGGGGCTGGTTGCCCACGGCCTTGGGGTCGCCCTCCAGGTACATGCCGCCGTTGTTGGTGTCGATACCGAAGATCACTCCGGCGTAGGTCTGGTAGTCGGTGCTGGAGTTGAAGGCCACGACCTCGATGGTCTTGTTGTTGTCGTCGGCGACCGCCCCGTTGTCCCGGGCCACCTCGTGGAAGTAGGCGTCCTGGTTGCGCAGGCTGGTACAGCTGGCTTCGAGCTCCTCCGCGGTCATGTCCTGCGCCCGGATGGTGATGCTGTCGCTGCAGGTGTGCCTCACCGGCAGGACGGCCTTCTCGAGACGCTCCGCGAGATCACAGGCGCCGTAGGCCGCGCAGTTGTCCTTGTCGTAGGCGTCGACCATCTTGGCCAGATTGACCCAGAGCGGGGCGGTGGGACCGTCGATGGAGCTCTTGCCCATCAGGTCGATCGCGAGCGGGCTCGCCTTGGCGCGCAGCGAGTCCTCCTTGAGGAAGCGGCCGAGCTCGAGTCCCGCGTTGGAGACCAGGAACGACTGCTTGGTGCCCAGCAGGTCGAGGTGGTTCGCGGCGAAGTCGCGCAGGGAGTTCAGCACGCTGGAATCGGCCTCGATGGCGCTGATGAACTCGGGCACCTGGTGACCGCGGAACATGACCGTGTACACACTGTTCACGGCGTTGAGCATGTACCAGGAGCTGTTGTACGACGCGTCGTAACCGGCCAGCATCCGCTTGACGATGTTCAGGTAGCGGGCGTTCTCCTCGGCGCTGTCGATCAGGATGATCGCCTCGGACAGGCTCTCGCCGTTGGCGTCGGTGACGTCGAAGGCGTGCGAGGAGCCGAAGAAGCCGTCGAGCGCGCCCTGGATGGCCGTGCGCAGGCGCGGCCCGTACTGTCCGACGGTGTCGGGGTCGTAGTACTGCACGTAGTAGCCGGCCCGCAGGAAGAGGACCAGCTGGGGCATGCCGGTGCTGCTGTCACCGGGGTAGGAGGCCGATGCGTCGCGCATGGCATCGGCGATGGTGACCATCTGGTCCTCGCGGAAGGCGTTGTAGCCGTCCTGGCCCTTGAGACGGAACAGCGTGTTGACGCAGTCGGTGGTCGCCGCCTTGACCTTCTCGACCAGAGCGCTTCCGGTGTTGTTGGTGAAATCGGTGGTGTTGCACTCGGCCGCGGCCCTGCCGAGCTTCTTGGCGCGGCGCTTCTCGGCCTTCATCGAAGGTGCCGGGTGGCTCGGAAGCGCGGTGGCCTGGTCGTCGTAGTCCCGCTTGAGCGCGTCCTGGGACGCGGACAGTGGCGGCCGGTCGGCGGCCTTGAGCGACTTGCGTTCGACGTGAGCGGCATCGTCGGCGGGTGCCGTCAGCGCCTCGGCGGTGGGGCCGCCGACGTCCTGGGTCCGAGTCTCCGCCCGTTCCTGAGCGGCGCCCGAGGAGTGGGCGGCCGACGCGGCGGGGCGCTGCTCGACGGCCTGGCTCGGTGCCGTGAACAGGCCCACGCCGAGGCATGCTGCCAGGACCACAGTGGACAATCCGGTTATTCTCTGTCGAACCATCAGGTTCTTCACGTGCCGCCTCCCAGCGGAGTGGTGACCGCGCGACAGGGCGCGGTTGTGGGGGAATGCAAGAGGCCGGTGGCGGACCGGGTCTGAACTGCACTCACGTCGTGACATGAGCACGGCTCCATTCCTCTTGCGCGCTGTACAATGGCACATGTCACATGTTCTTTGGAACCCCTCTCGCGCACATTCATCTGCGCGACAACTTCTCGTCGCAGCACGGGATATGGCACGCGGCCCCGAGCGCATCGGCCGCCACACCGGTTACCCCACTACCGCACCACCGCGTCCCGGGAATTCCGGCCCCGACCCCGGTCCCACAGAGCCCCCGAGGAGCAATGCCCGTGTCCCGTACCTTCTCCGCGCCCCGCACCGGCAGCCACGATCTGCCGGTGTCACCCGCCCTGGACGCCTTCATGAGCACCGGGTGGGCCAAGTCCCCACTGTCGACGGACCTTCGTGTCCCCTCCATCGACGCCACCCCCGCCCGCCGGGCCCGGCTGGCCGCCCGCTTCCCCGGCGAGCGCCTGATCATCCCGGCGGGTGCGCTCGCCGTTCGCTCCAACGACACCGACCACCGCTTCCGGCCGCACACCGGCTACGCCTGGCTCACCGGCCTCACCGGTGAGGACCAGGCCGGCCATGTCCTCGTCCTGGAACCGGACGGCGACGAGCGCCACGAGGCGGTGCTGTATCTGCGGCCCCGATCACCGCGCACCGGCCAGGAGTTCTACCGTGATCGCAGGTACGGGGAGTTCTGGGTCGGCCGCAGGCCCGACCTGGCGGAGGCCGCCCGGCTGACCGGCATCCGCTGCGCGCATCTGGACGCCTGGGAGAAACTGCTCACCGGGCCGCAGCCACCGGTGCGGGTGCTGGGCGGTGTGGACCCGTCCGTCGACGAACTGCTGCGTTCCTGCCGCGCGTTCCCGCACGGACGCTCGGCTCCGGCCGGGCTCGAAGCGGTGCTCAGTGAGCTCCGCCTCGTCAAGGACCCTTATGAAACCGGCCAGTTGCAGCAGGCCGTCGACGCGACGGCGACGGGGTTCGAGGACGTGGTGCGAAGCCTGCCGCAGGCGCTGCGCCACCCGCGCGGCGAACGCTGGATCGAGGGCGTCTTCGATCTGCGGGCCCGGCTGGAGGGGAACGGTCCGGGCTACTCCACGATCGCCGCGGCCGGGGCGCACGCCTGCGTCCTGCACTGGATCCGCAATGACGGACCGCTGGAACGCGACCAGTTGCTGCTCCTGGACGCCGGGGTGGAGACCGACTCGCTCTACACGGCCGACATCACCCGCACCCTGCCGCTGTCCGGCCGCTTCTCCCCCGTGCAGCGCACCGTCTACGAGCTGGTGCTCGCCGCCCAGGACGCGGGCATCGCGGCCCTGCGTCCGGGAGCGCGATTCCGTGACTTCCATCTGGCGGCCATGCGGGTCATTGCCGAAGGGCTGCACGCGTGGGGCGTGCTGCCGATGTCCGCGGACGAGGCGCTCGATCCGGACAACGGCTTCTACCGCCGGTACACGCTCTGCAGCAGCGGCCACATGCTCGGCATGGACGTGCACGACTGCGCGCAGGCGCGGGCCGACACCTATCTGGACGGGCGCCTGGAAGCCGGTCAGGTACTGACCGTGGAACCCGGGCTCTACCTCCAGCCCGACGACGAGACACTGCCGCGGTCGCTGCGCGGGATCGGGGTGCGGATCGAGGACGACCTCGTGATCACCGCCGACGGCGCTCGCCTCATGTCATCCGCGCTGCCGCGCACCGTCGACGGCATCGAGGAGTGGATGGCCTCGCTGCTGGAGACCCGGGCCTGAGACTCCGCTTCAACGGCCGTCCACCGGGCGGCCGTTGAAGGGCAGGGATCGGGGCGATCACGAGGAGACCGGAGGGGCGGGAGCCGATCAGGGTTCGCTCCCTGCGCTCCGCGGAATCCGTGAGCGCCATGAGCTCCGTGAGCTCTGCGGACTCCGCTGTCCCTCCGTGGGGTTCGGGCGGACTCGAAGGGTCAGGCCTCTGCGACCGGCAGTGACACCCTTCGGATCCGTATGCCTCCGGCGCCCGTGTCGTTGGGCTCCTCCTCTGCCCAGAGATTCCTGACATGTGACATATGAGCCAGCATGCACCGCTCGGCGCGCTCCGCGTTGCCGGCGATCAAGAGGTCGAGCAGTTGGCCATGTTCCTCGGCCGACTGGACCAACAGACCTGTCTCGTCGAGCCGGTTCAGCCCGAAGAGGCGTGATCGCTTGCGCAGATTGCCGACCTCCTCCACCAAGCGGCGGTTTCCCGCCAGGCCGAGCAGTTCGAGGTGGAAGCGACGGTCCGCCTCCAGATAGCCGAGGATGTCGTGCTCGGCGGCGGCTGCGACGATCGCCTGGGCGAGTGGCCGCAGCGCCTCCAGCTCCCTCGTCCTGCCCATCCGGGCGATGCGTCCGACGGTGGGAACCTCGATCATGACCCGCAGCTCGGTGAAGTCGTCGAGATCCTGTTCGGTCAACTCCGTTATCCGGAAGCCCTTGTTGCGTACGGCTTCGACCAGGCCCTCGCGAGCCAGGTCGAGCATGGCCTCGCGGACCGGGGTGGCGGACACTCCGAAGTCGGCGGCGAGCGCGGGAGCGGAGTAGATCACCCCCGGACGGAGTTCCCCCGCGATGAGGGCCGCCCTGAGGGCGTTTGCCACCCGGTCACGCAAGTGCTCCTGCGCGGAGATGGCGTTGAGCGTCGTCAGGCGGGCCATATGTGTTCCTCCAGCGCCGTGCGGGGCCTCAGAATACAATGTCACGTTTCCGCCAGGGCCCGTCGTTCCGGAGCTGTGGACAACTGGTTCAAGGCGCCGAATTCCGGAGCACCGCCTCGGCGACAGCGAGGTCTTCCCAGCCCATCCCGACGCTCTTGAAGAACCGGGGACGCTCGAAGTCGGCCGGCTTTCCGTCAAGGTTGCGACCGGTCACCAGCTCGGCGAGGTTGGCGACGATGTCCTCGGCCCCGAAGGCGCCCTCCGCCAGCGGGATCAGCAGATCGCCCGCCTCCGTCAGTGCCGCCGACCGCGATTCGACGATGACGGCGGAGCGTGACACCAGCGCGGTGTCCACCTCCCGGGCATCGGGGGTGTGCGAGCCGACCGCGACGACCGTCGCCCCGTCCGGCACGAGGGAACCGTCGAACAGCGGGGTGGCGGATGTGGTGCAGCAGAGCACCAGATCGGCCGTGGCGACCTCACCGGCGCCGTGCCCCTGCCCCGCGCGGGCGTCCACCCCGAGCCGGCGGGCGTGCTCGGCCAGCGCCTCGGCCCGGTGCGGGTTGCGGCCGACCACGGTGACCCGTTCGACCCGGCGTTCCGCGAGCACCGCGGCCAGGTGCCCGTACGCCTGGGGGCCGGTTCCGAAGAGCACCAGATGGCGCACGACGGGCCCGGTGAGGTGGCGGATCGCCAGTGCGGACACGGCCGGTGTACGCAGGGTGGTGAGCGCGGCCCCGTCCAGCAGGGCGAGCGGCAGCAGCGTGGGTGCGTCGAGCAGCAGATAGCTTCCGGTGATCCGGGGCAGGTCGCGCGCCGGGTTGGCCGGGGCGACCCCGGCGATCTTCACTCCGGTGACCTGCCGGGTGGTCGCGGGCATGATCAGCAGCTCCCCGCCGGGCACTGTGACATGGTGCCGGGCCGGCGCCGTCTCCGGATCCAGTCCCCCGCTCAGCGCCGCCTCCAGTGCGTCCACGGCTCCGGTCGGTCCCAGGGCCTCGATGTCGTCGGCGCCGAGCAGGGGAAGATTCACAGCAGGAATCCTTCGGGGAAGGGGTCGGACGGGTTCAGGAAGAATTGTGCGGTACCGGTGATCCAGGCGCGGCCGGTGACGGTGGGGACAACGGCCGGCAGCCCGCCCACGGTGGTCTCCTGGACGAGACGTCCGGTGAACGAGGTACCGATGAACGACTCGTTCACGAAGTCGGTGTCCAGGGGGAGTTCACCGCGTGCGTGCAGCTGGGCCATGCGGGCCGAGGTGCCGGTCCCGCAGGGTGATCGGTCGAACCAGCCGGGGTGGATGGCCATCGCGTGCCGGGAGTGGCGGGCGTCGGAACCGGGTGCGATGCACTGCACGTGCTTGAGGCCGTGAATGTGCGGGTCCTCGGGGTGGACGGGCCGGTCGGTGGCGTTGACCGCGTCCATCAGAGCGAGCCCGGCGGCCAGGATGTCGTCCTTGCGCGCCCGGTCGAAGGGCAGCCCGAGGTCGGACAGCTGAAGCATCGCGTAGAAGTTCCCGCCGTAGGCGAGGTCGTAGCGCAACGTCCCGTAGCCGGGTACGTCCACCGTCCGGTCGAGCGCGACGCTGAAGGCCGGAACGTTGGTGAAGGTCACCGCGGTGGCCGCGCCGTCCTTCACCTGTACGTCGACGCTGACGAGCCCGGCCGGAGTGTCCAGTCGCACGGTGGTGACGGGTTCGGTGACCTCCACCATGCCGGTCTCCACCAGTACGGTCGCCACCCCGATGGTGCCGTGCCCGCACATCGGCAGGAGGCCGGAGACCTCTATGTAGAGGACGCCGAAGTCCGCGTCCGGCCGGGTGGGCGGCTGGAGGATCGCGCCGCTCATGGCCGCGTGACCGCGCGGTTCGTACATGAGCAGGGTGCGCACGGCATCCCGGTGCTCCTGGAAGTGGTTGCGCCGTTCGGCCATCGTGGCACCGGGGATGGTGCCGATGCCTCCGGTGATGACGCGGGTGGGCATGCCCTCGGTGTGTGAGTCGACGGCATGGAAGATGTGACGTGTCTGCAAGGCTCCCCCTGGTTCGTCACGACGGACACGAAGAACACGAGAAACGGGACGGAACGAAACGTCCGGGCCGGACGCTCCGTCCGGGCGTACGGCGGCCGGATGCCGCTCTCAGTGAAGGCCCCCGGCGAGTGCCTTCTCCGTCGCGGCGCGTACGGCGGCCGCGTCGTCGGCGGGGAGGGGGAACCGGGGCGGACGGGTGCGGCCGCCGTGGCGTCCGGCGACGTCCATGGATGCCTTGATGGCCTGGACGAACTCCGGCTTCGAGTCCCACCTCAGCAGCTCGTGCAGCTCCCGGTACAGCGGCAGAGCGGTTGCCATGTCACCGGTGACAGCGGCCCGGTACAGATCGACGCAGCAGGAGGGCAACATGTTCGGGCAACCCGCGATCCACCCGACGGCGCCGGCGAGTGCCAGTTCCAGCAGTACGTCGTCGGCGCCCACGAGCAGGTCGAGGCCGGGCGCCTTTTCGGCGATCTCGTACGCCCTGCGGACATCGCCGGTGAACTCCTTGACGGCCACGATGCTGCCGTCCTGGTGGAGACGGGCGAGCAGGTCCGGTGTCAGATCCACCTTGGTGTCGTACGGGTTGTTGTACGCGACGACCGGGACCCCGACTTCGGCCACCTCGGCGTAGTGGGCGCGCACCGCCGCCTCCTCGCAGCGGTAGCCATTGGGCGGCAGCAGCAGTACGGAGCCGGCACCCGCCTCGGCGGCATGTTCCGCCCAGCGCCGTGACTCCGCGCTGCCGTAGGCGGAGACACCCGGCATGACGCGCCTGCCGTCGCCCGCGGCTTCGACGGCGACCCGGACCACCTGGTCGCGTTCGCTGTCCGTCAGGGTCTGGTACTCCCCCAGTGAGCCGTTGGGCACCACTCCGTCGCAGCCCGCAGCGATGAGCTGCCGCACATGGGTGGCGTAGGCGTCGTAGTCGATGGTGCAGTCGTCGCGCAGGGTGACCGGGGTGGCGACCATGACGCCGTGCCAGGGGCGGGTGCGCGAGTCGGTGTTCGTCTGCATCGTGGCTCCTTGAGAGGTGTGACATGTCACGGTGTGGCGGAAACATGGACGACGGTGGTGCACGCACCGTTCCGGTGCGCGGGAGCCCGTAGCGCCGGGCCGCGGGGCTCCGAGGGAAGGACTGGCTGCGGGCCTACCCGGGCCCGGCCAGGTCGGCAAGTGTGGAGAGCTTCACGGGGCAGGCCAGCGGGCGCCGGTCGGGTCCGCCCGGCTCCTGTCCGGCGCCGTGCGCGGCGGCGAGTTCACGGACGGCGAATCCGCACGTCCGGCCCTGGCACCACCCCATTCCGGCCCGGGTGAGCAGTTTGACGGTCCTGGCGTCACCGGCTCCCAGCTCCTCGCACGCCGTGCGGATCCGGCCCGCGGTGACCTCTTCGCAACGGCAGACCTCCGTATCGCCGGTCAGCCACTTGCTCCACCCGGGCCCCGGCCGGTGCACGGTCCCCATCAGCGCGGCGAAGGCCCGCAGTCGGCGCCGGGAGCGCTGCAGTGCGACCGCTCTGCGCGCCTCCTTCCTCAGCGCCCCGCCCCGCACCTCGCGAATGACGGAGAGGGCCACCAACTCACCTTCACAGAGGGCGAGTTCGACACCACCGATGCCACCGGACTCGCCGGCCGCCCAGACCCCGGGGACGGTGGTCCTGAGCTGCTCGTCGAGGGTGACCGCGTGTGTGCCGTCGGGGCCCGGACGTGTGGCGCAGCCGGCTGCCACGGCGAGTTCCAGCTGTGGCACGAGCCCGTGTCCCACGGCGAGCGCGTCGCAGTCGATCCGACGGCCGGTCCCCGCGACGGGGCGCCATCGGCGGTCCACCCTGCTGACGGTCACCGCCTCCACCCGCTCGTCGCCGTGCACCTCGGTGACCGCACGGTGGGTCAGTACCCGGACCCGGGCGCGCGCCAGCGCCGCCCCGAACCCGGCACCTTCCGCCGCCTTGCCGGGGTTGGCGGCCAGCACCCGGGGAGCACGGGCGTAGGCTCCGTAGCCGGCGGCTTCGACCAGCGCCGGGACGCGCGCCCCCGCACGCGTCAGCGACAGGGCGACGGCCTGCAGGAGCGGCCCGCTGCCCGCGACGACGATCCGGCGCCCCGGCAGCACCAGCCCCGACTTCAGCATGGCCTGGGCCCCCGCCGCACTCACCACCCCCGGAAGTGTCCAGCCGGGGAAGGGAAGTTGACGCTCGTGGGCCCCCGTGGCCAGGAGCATTCTGCGGGCCCGGACGGCGGTGCGCTTCTCCTCGTCGCCCCCGGTGACCGCGTGCAGGATCCAGTCCCCGTCGCCGGTTCGTTCGACCGTCCACACCTGGTGGCCGGTGAGATGGCGGATCCCGCCGGTGTCGCGGTGCGCGGCGAGTCGCGCGGAGAGTTCCGCGAAGGCGCGCCAGTTGTGGTGAAGGGCCCCGGGCCGGGTGGCGCCGAGTCCGTCGGCCGGGCTGCGGTAGTACTGCCCGCCGGGCGCGGCGGCCGCGTCCAGCAGCACCACGTCGAGCCCGTGGTCGGCGGCGGTGACGGCTGCGGCCAGGCCTGCCGGTCCCGCCCCCACCACGGCGATGGCTGCGCGGTCGGCCTCCCGCACCCGGCGGTCATCCGTCGAGTGCGGCATGCCCGTCGCCCTCCTGCGTAGTGATGGTGTCGCCCGGCCCGGCGGGCAGCAGGCAGGCACGCTGGTTGGACCGCCCGTTGACGGTGGCCAGGCAGTCGTAGCAGGCGCCGATGCCGCAGAAGGCGCCCCGCGGCCGGCCGTGGACCCGGGTGGTGCGCCAGGTCAGGATGCCCGCCGACCAGAGTGCGGCAGCGATGGTCTGGCCCGGTAGTGCGCGGATCGGGCGACCGTCGAAGGTCAGCCGGAACTCCGGTTCGGGCTCGGCCCCGACGAGCTCGGCGGGGGTACGTGCACGGGTGCGTCTCACTGGGTCCTCTCCTGGGGCACGGGCGCCCCGCTCTCCGCCGTCATGTGACATGGCAAGTGGCATCGAACCGGTCGGGGGCGAACGGTCCGAGATCGAGTACGGGCCGCTTCCCCCGGATCGCGTCGGCGATCAGCAGTCCGGTGGCGGGCGCCAGCCCGATCCCGGCACCCTCATGACCGCAGGCGTGGAAGAGCCCCGGCACCCGGGAGTCCGGTCCGATCGCGGGCAGATGGTCGGGCAGGTAGGGACGGAACCCGTGGTAGGCGCGCAGCACCCGCACATCGGCGAGCACGGGGAAGAGGGCGGCGGCCTGGGCCGCCAGCCGGGCGACCACCGGAACGGACAACGTCCGGTCGAATCCGACCCGTTCACGGCTCGCCCCGATGAGAACCGGACCAGAGGGTGTCCCCTCCACCACGGGCGAGGTCTGCAGCGCCGCCGACCCGCTCGACACGTCGGCCACGTACTCCGCCGCGTAGACCTTGTGCCGGATCAGTCGAGGCAGTGGTTCGGTGACGAGTACGAACCCCCTGCGCGGCAGGACCGGGAGGTTCACCCCGGCCAGTGCGGCGAGGTCGCCGCCCCAGGTGCCCGCCGCGTTGACGACGACGGGGGCCCGCAGTTCGCCCCGTGTCGTGCGTACCCCGCGTACGGCACCCCTCCCGTCCCTGAGTATTCCGACCACCTCCTCCCCCGGGCACATGAGCGCGCCGGCGCGAGTGGCCGACCGCAGCAACTCGGCCGCTGCCAGCGCCGGATGTACCTGCGCATCCTGCGGATAGTGGCAGCCGCCGGTCAGGTGCGGTGCGAGCTGGGGTTCGAGGTCGCGGAGCCGGTCGGATGTGACGTGGTACGCCTCGACGCCCGCCTCCCGCTGGCCGGCGGCCGTCGAGGACAGGGCGGTCAGGGAGTCCTCGGTCGCCGCGACGACCACACCGCCCTTGAGCTCGTACTCGATGTCCGGGGGCAGTTCCTCGGACAGTTGCTGCCACAACGTGGCGGAGAGCAGGGCCAGTTCCAGCTCCGGTCCCGGCACTTTGTCGGAGACCAGGAGGTTGCCCTCGCCGGCTCCGGTGGTGCCGCCGGCCACCGGCCCGCGGTCGACGACGGCTACGGACAGTCCGGACCGGGAGGTGTAGTAGGCGCAGGCGGCACCGACCACTCCGGCCCCGACGATGACGACATCCAAGGGGTGTCTCGTGAGCACGCCAGTAATATGTCACATTGCTCAAGGGTCGCCAAGGGTGCGCACAGGGCCAGTTGATCAACCGTCACCCCGTCGCGCTGCTCACAGGGGTGCCGGGTCGGCCGCCGGGGAAGTGGAGCCATGGACACCCGCAGGCACCAAACCCGAGGAGCCGTGATGCACGACGACCGCACCCTGGTGGAGGACCGCCTCGAACGTGCCCTTCACCAGTTCATCCGCCCCGCCCAGTACCCGGACCGGACCCCGCTCACCCTCTCCGTGCGGCACATCCCCGGCGAACCCGTTCCGGTGACGCAGGTCCTCCAGGAATCGTTCGAGCCGTTCCGTACCGGGACCGAGTGGGGCAGGCCCTGGTCCACCAGCTGGTTCCGGCTGGAGGGGACCGTGCCGGCAAAGTGGGCGGGGCGACGGGTCGAGGTGGTCGTCGATCCCGGGTTCTCCGGTCAGGGGCCGGGTTTCCAGGCCGAGGGCATGCTGTACGACATCGCGGGCGTCCCCATCAAGGGCATCCATCCGCGCAATCGCCATCTCACGCTGGCCTCCCCGGCAGCGGGCGGTGAGCCGGTCTCGCTGCTCCTGGAGGCGGCGGCCAACCCGGCCGTGCTGGAGCACGGTTTCGCGCCGACTCCGCTCGGGGACGTGACGACGGCGGGCGACCGGCCGCTCCACCGGTTCGCCGCCGCGGACCTGGCGGTGCTGGACGAGGAGGTCTGGCATCTGGTCCTGGACATCGAGGTGCTCTGCGAGCTGATGCGGGAACTCCCCGTCGAACGTTCTCGACGGCACGAGATCCTGCGGTCGCTGGAGCGCATGCTCGACGTGCTGGACCTGCACGACGTGGCGGCCACGGCGCGAGCCGGGCGGGACGAGCTGGCCGAAGCGCTGTCCCGCCCGGCCGCGGCGAGCGCGCACCGGATCTCGGCCGCCGGTCATGCGCACATCGACTCGGCGTGGCTGTGGCCGCTGCGGGAGACGGTGCGCAAGGCCTCGCGCACCTTCGCCAATGTCACCGCACTCGCCAAGGACTATCCGGAGCTGGTCTTCGCGGCTTCGCAGGCCCAGCAGTACGCCTGGATGAAGGAGCACCAGCCGCACATCTGGGAGCGGATCAAGCAGGCCGTGGCGGACGGGCAGTGGGCGCCCGTGGGGTCGATGTGGGTGGAGTCCGACGCCAACATGCCCGGTGGCGAGGCACTGGCCCGGCAGCTCGTGCACGGCAAGCGGTTCTTCGAGCAGGAGCTGGGAGTGGAGACCGAGGAGATCTGGCTGCCGGACTCCTTCGGCTACACGGCCGCGTTCCCGCAGCTCGCCCGGCTTGCAGGGGTGAAATGGTTCCTGACCCAGAAACTGTCCTGGAACCAGAGCAATAAAATGCCACATCACACCTTCTGGTGGGAGGGCATCGACGGGACCAGGGTCTTCGCCCATTTCCCGCCCGTGGACACCTACAACGCCCAGTTCCACGGCCGCGAACTCGCCCACGCGGAGCGGAACTTCGCGGAGAAGGGCCTGGCGACCCGCTCCCTCGTCCCGTTCGGCTGGGGTGACGGCGGGGGCGGGCCCACCCGCGAGATGCTGGAGAAGGCGCGCAGGCTCCGGGACCTGGAGGGTTCGCCGAGGGTGGGCATCGAGCGGCCGGCGGAGTTCTTCGCGGCGGCCGAGGAGGAGTACGGGGCACAGGCTCCGGTCTGGTCGGGCGAACTGTATCTGGAGCTGCACCGGGCCACGTACACCACGCAGGCCAAGACCAAACAGGGCAACCGCCGCAGCGAACACCTTCTCCGTGAGGCCGAGTTGTGGGCCACGGCAGCGGCCCTGCGCAACCCCGCCGACCGCTACGGCTATCCGTACGAGGCACTGGACCGACTGTGGAAGACGGTCCTGCTGCATCAGTTCCACGACATCCTGCCCGGCTCGTCGATCGCCTGGGTGCACCGCGAGGCCCGCGAGACCTACGAGCGGGTACGGGTGGAGCTGGCGGATCTGACGGCGGACGCGGTAGCCGCACTGGGCGCGGCCGAGGGCCTGGTGGTGCTCAACTCGTCCCCATACCGACGCCGTCAGGTGGTCGAGCTGGACGCGGAGGCGGGCGGGGTGCTGCCCTCCGGCGCGCATGTGCAGCACCTGGGCGACGGGCGCACGGCGGTGCTGGCCGACACACCGGGGCTCGGCGCGGGTCCGCTGAACGGCTCGGCGGTACCGGAACACCCGGTCACCGCGACCGATTCGGCGGGCGAGGGCCTCGTGCTCGACAACGGGCTGTTGCGGGTGGTGGTCGACGGCGACGGCCTGATCGCCTCCGTGCGCGATCTCGACGCGGGGCGGGACGTCCTCGTCCCCGGTCACCGGGCCAACCTCCTCCAGCTGCACCCGGATCACCCCAATCACTGGGACGCCTGGGACATCGACCGGCACTACCGCCGTACCCGCACCGATCTCACCGACGCCGACTCCGTCGAGCTGGTGGAGGAGGGGCCGTTGCGGGCCGCGGTCCGCGTGCTGCGGTCCTTCGGGCACTCACATGTCACACAGGAGATCCGGCTGACCGCGGGCAGCCGGCGGATCGACATCGACACCGAGGTCGACTGGCGGGAGTCGGAGAAGGTGCTCAAGGCGGCGTTCCCGCTCGATGTGCATGCCGAACGGTCCACCTCCGAGATCCAGTTCGGTCACATCCACCGCCCCACGCACGACAACACCGGCTGGGACGCGGCCCGTTTCGAGATCTGCGCCCATCGCTGGCTCCGGGTCGCCGAGCCGGGGTACGGCGTCACATTGCTCAACGACTCGACGTACGGGCACGAGGTGACCCGGACCCCGCACAGTTCGGGCCTCGGCACGACCGTACGGCTGACGCTGTTGCGCGCCCCGCACAGCCCCGACCCGGAGACCGACCTCGGCCGGCACCGGTTCAGGTACGCGCTGGCACCGGGCGGCGGGATCACGGACTCGGTACGGGAAGGGCTCGCGCTCAATCTGCCGTTGCGGGCGGCCGTGGCTCCCGTGCTGCCGTCGCTGGTCGACACGGGGCATCCGGCGGTCACGGTGGAGTCGGTGAAGCTCGCCGAGGACCGGAGCGGCGATGTGATCGTGCGGCTGTACGAGTCGGCGGGCGGTCGCGCCGGCACCACGTTGCGGGTCGGATTCCCCGTCGTACGGGCCCAGGTCACCGATCTGCTGGAACGGCCGCTGCGCGAGGCGGACACCGACGAGCACGGTCTCGTACTGTCGCTGCGGCCGTTCCAGATCCTGACACTGCGACTGACCCCGGCGTGATGGCCCGGGGCGTGTCCCGGTGTCACATGTCACCGCGCACCGCCCCGCACCGCCCCGCACCGCCCCGCACCGCCCCAGGTCCTGCCCGGGGCGCCCTTCAGGGGCGGGGCACGTTCCGCAGGTTGGAGCGGGCCATCTGGACCATCCGGCCCACTCCCCCGTCCAGCACGATCTTGCTCGCGGAGAGCGCGAAGCCGGTCACCATGTCGGCGCTGATCTTCGGCGGGATGGAGAGGGCGTTGGGGTCGGTGACGACGTCGACGAGCGCCGGACCCTTGTGCTTGAAGGCGTCCTTCAGGGCGCTTTCGAGCTGTTTGGGCTTCTCCACCCGCACGCCGTACGCCCCGCAGGCGCGGGCGACCGAGGCGAAGTCCGGGTTCTTGTTGGACGTACCGAACGACGGCAGACCCGCGACCAGCATCTCCAACTCGACCATGCTCAGCGAGGAGTTGTTGAACAGCACGACCTTCACCGGCAGGTCGTACTGCACCAGCGTCAGGAAGTCGCCCATCAGCATGGTGAATCCGCCGTCGCCGGACATCGAGACCACTTGCCGGTTCCGGTCGGTGAACTGGGCCCCGATGGCCTGCGGGAGCGCGTTGGCCATCGAGCCGTGGCTGAACGAGCCGATGACGCGGCGCTTGCCGTTGGGGGAGAGATAGCGCGCGGCCCACACGTTGCACATACCGGTGTCGACGGTGAACACGGCATCGTCGTCGGCCAGTTCGTCCAGCACCGAGGCGACGTACTCCGGATGGATCGGGACGTGCTTCTCGACCTTGCGGGTGTACGCCTTGACCACGCCCTCCAGCGCTTCGGCGTGCTTCTTCAGCATCCGGTCGAGGAACTTGCGGTCGCTCTTGGCCTTCACCCGCGGGGTCAGACAGCGCAGGGTCTCGCGGACATCGCCCCAGACCGCCAGGTCCAGCTTGGAACGACGGCCCAGGTGCTCGGGACGCACATCGACCTGGACGATCTTCACATCGGTCGGGAGGAAGGCGTTGTACGGGAAGTCGGTGCCGAGCAGGATGAGGAGATCGCACTCATTGGTCGCCTCGTACGCGGCGCCGTAACCGAGCAGGCCGCTCATCCCGACGTCGTACGGGTTGTCGTACTGGATCCATTCCTTGCCGCGCAGCGCGTGCCCCACCGGGGCCTTCACCCGTTCGGCGAACTCCATCACCTCGGCATGGGCGCCCGCCGTGCCGCTGCCGCAGAACAATGTCACACGTTTCGCCTCGTCGACCATCCGGCAGAGCTTGTCGATCTCCTCGTCACCGGGCCGGACCGTCGGCCGCGAGGTGACCAGCGCGTGCTCGATGGACTTCTCCGGGGCGGGCTGTGAGGCGATGTCGCCCGGCATCGTGACGACGCTGACCCCGCCCCGGCCGATCGCGTGCTGGATGGCCGTCTGGAGCAGCCGCGGCATCTGCTGCGGATTGGAGATCATCTCGTTGTAGTGGCTGCACTCCTGGAAGAGCAGCTCCGGGTGGGTCTCCTGGAAGTAGCCGAGACCGATCTCGCTCGACGGGATGTGCGAGGCGAGTGCGAGCACGGGGGCCATGGAACGGTGGGCGTCGTAGAGACCGTTGATGAGGTGCAGATTGCCGGGGCCGCACGATCCGGCGCAGGCCGCCAGCGAGCCCGTGACCTGGGCCTCCGCGCCCGCGGCGAAAGCGGCGGTCTCCTCGTGCCGGACCTGGATCCAGTCGATGTCCCGGTTGCGGCGGATGGCGTCGACGACCGGGTTGAGGCTGTCGCCGACGACACCGTACATACGCTTGACGCCCGCCCGGACGAGGATGTCGACGAACTGCTCCGACACGTTCTGCTTGGCCATGGGTGCGTACCCTTTCCGCGCTTCGGCTTCCGGATTCCGCATCCATCAACCCATGGCGCGCGCGGTTACGCCTCCCAGACGCCCACGCCCGTACGGTCGTCGGCGTACCCCTTCACCCGCAGCTGGGTGTCGGCGAGGAAGGTGACAAGACCGGGCGCCGTGCCGGGGGCCCAGCGTCCGGCGAGCTCCCGGGCCAGGGCGGGCTCGCCGCGCAGGGGTTCGGCCAGTCCGGGGCTGCACAGCAGCAGGGTGTCCCCCGGCCGGGCCACCGAGCCCCGGAACCGGAACGGTTCTGCCGGTGGGTCGAGCGGGGTCCCGGCGTACGACGACGCGGGGGCGGTGACGGCCGGATCCGTGGTGAGGCGGTCACTGTCGGGGCCGTTCCCGGGGGACGCGGGGCCGGATCCGGCCCCGGAGTCCGCGCCGGTGTCGCCGGCTGCCGGGACCTCCGGTTCGAGGTCCTGCCAGATGCCGTCGCGCAGCCGGAGGAGTCCACCGGCGCCGATGCCGAAGAAGATCCTCGTACGGCATTCGGGGTCCGCCGGCAGCAGGAGGCAGCGCAGGCCCGCGGTGTACTGCCGCGGTTCCTTCCCCAGCTCGGCGGCGCGGGCGCGCAGCTTGCCGTACGTGCGGTCGGTGAGGCGGTTCAGGCCGGACTTGAGGTCTCCGCGGCGGCCCGCCCTTATGTCCTCGGAGAGCCGGGCATGGCTGCGGCCGACCGCTGCGCCGATCCAGCGGCAGGCATCGGCCGCCGCCAGATGCGCCGATTCGGTGGCGCGGGCCCCGGTCGCCACGGCGACCAGGACGAGTGCGTGCTCGTCGGCGCCGAAGCGCGCGGTGAGCAGCGCGTCGCGGCGGGGCTCGCCGCGAAACCGTGCGGAGTCCCCGCGCACGGAGGCGGCGCGCAGGGTGTACGTGCCGTAGCGGGCGCCGTCGAGCGCGGTGTCGGAGACGAGACCGTCCAGCTCCTGCGGGACGGTGGCGGGCAGCGCGGTGGGCTCGGCGTCGTAGGTGGGCGGTCGGTCACCCACATGGCCGATCACGGAAGGGGGGACGGAGGCGGTTTCGCGCTCGGCCTCCGGTGCGGGTACGGCGGGTGAAACGGGTGCGACGGCCGTGGTGTCAGGGGCGGACTGGGCGACGGGCACCGGCGGGGCGGCGGGCCTCTCGGCGACCGGACGTCCGGGCAGCGGCGGCACGGACGGCACGGACACCGCGTCGCCGGTAGGCGGCTCGATCGGCAACTCAATCGGCGGCCCGGTCGGCGGCTCCGGGGCCGGCGGCCGGTCGGGCGCGGGCGGGGGATCTGCAGGAACCGTAGGCGCGGCGAAGGTACGCGGCTGCGACGGGCCGGCCGGGGACGCCCCCGACGCCCGTACGGTCGCGGCGGGCGGCTCCCACGGCGCACGCTCCCCCGCCGGCCTGGGCACGGCCACCGCACTCCGGGACCCGCCCTCCGCCTCCCTCCTCAAAGGCGCCGCCTCCCCCGCGGGCGTCGTCCCCGTCTCCCCGGCGGATCCCCCGCGCCCGCCCGGACCGACCGCGTCCGACGCCGAGTCGAAGCGGTCGTCGAGGCTGTCGGCCGCGTTGCTCGTCCCGGTGTCCCGGGCATTCTCGTCGTACAGCCTGCGCCACCAGTCGTCCTCGTGGGCGGCGGACCTCTCCCCCTGCTGACTCATGACCTTATTGTCGACCGCGGGGGCCGTACGAAAACGGGTCATCCGGAAAAAGTGGCCGCGAACATGGGTCCGCCGGGCGGCCCCACCCCCCACGGGAAGGACGCCCGGCGGACCGGTCAGGTCGTGATCAGCGCACGGCGTACGCGTCGTTCACGGTCTGGATGACGGAGTTGCCGTTGGCGTCCGTCAGTTCGGTCTTCAGGGTGACCGGCTTGCCGGCCGCGCCCGCGTGGTTCACGGTCGCGGTCCAACGGCCGCCCTGCTGTGCGGTGGTCGCGTCGATCCAGGTCTCCCCGCCGTCGTAGGAGTACGAGACCTTGGCCGCGGTCAGCTTGCCGGGCGTGTAACCGGCGTGACCGGTGACGCTGAGGCCGATCGTCTGACCGTCCTTCGCCGCCAGGGTCTTGAGCCCGTCGGCCGCCAGGTCGTAGCCCGGGAAGAGCAGCGGAAGGCCCTGGGAGTAGACGTTCTCGTCGCGCTTCGAACGGAACTTCCACGTGGTCTCGGTGCTGGTGGACCGCTTCCACACGGCGGCGGGCTGACCGAACCTGGTGGTCTGCATGGTGAGTTCGTACGCGGCGTCCTGCGCCGGGACGGTGAACACCCCGGACGGCCAGCCGGACTCGCCGATCACCTTGCCACCGCTGCTCAGGCGCATGCTGCCCAGGTCACCGAAGGAGCCCTGGAGACCGGCGTGCTCGCTGTCGCTCCAGAAGCCCGGGGCGACACCGATCAGGTTGTCCTGGCGCTCGCCGGCGAGCTGGAGCTTGCCGGCGGCGTCACGCGGGGCGGCGGGGGCGGGGATGCCCCGGTACCAGTTCTCCGTACGCTTCGAGCCCGCCGTGTAGGTGCGCGGCTGGTCGACCATCATCTCGCCCCAGGGGAAGCTGGAGGAGAGGTACCGCACCCACGCGGTGTCGCCCGCCGAGTAGTACTCGGTGCGCTTGCCGGGGACCGCGACGGAGTCGGTGACGGCGGAGAACGTCCCGCCGTACGGCCGGTTGATGATCACCGTGTCGACGTAGTCCGCCGCGACGCCCATCGCCTCGTAGTTGGCGGTGACCTTGCCGAGCTTGGTGTCGCGGACCTTGTAGGTGCGGTCCGAGGTGACCGGTCCGGTCTCGGGGAAGGCGAGGTTGTAGACGAACGGGCTGACCGCGGTGGCCTTCCAGCGCAGCTTGACCGGGCCGTCGGCCAGTGCGGCCTTCAGCGCGTCGGCCTCGTTCGTCTCGATGCCGAGCGCGGGCAGCATCGACGGGGCGTAGCCGACGGACGGCTGCCAGGGCCCCGCCGAGGGGCGGTGGGCGATGACGGCCTTGGCGCCGGCGGCCTTGGCGTCGCGCGCCTGGGTGTACATGGAACCCTCGTCACCGACCTCGACCAGGGCGATCTTCCCGGCAACACCCGCGGCCTTCAGTTCGTCGGGGGTACCCGTACCGGCGTCGACGAGTGCGGCCTCGCCCGTGCCGTCGAGGTTGGCGGAACCGGTGCTCGCCACCCTCGGGTGGAGTTCGGCGCCGCCGACGACCGACAGCTTCTCGATCTGCGGGGCGTACGCGCGCCAGAAGCTGGCGAACTCGAAGTCGCCGTCACCCGCCCTGCCCTGCACGTCGGCCAGGTAGTTCCTGACCGCGGAGCCGCCGGTGATGGAGCCCGAGTGCAGCCAGACATCGTCCCAGCTGCGGCCGAACGCGAGCGTCGTGGAGCGGTTCTCGGAGGCCCGGTCCTCGGTCTTCACCTGGATCCGGTGGGCCTTGCGGGCGTCCAGGACCAGGGTGGTGTCCTTGGTGACGTTCAGCTGGGGCCGCGCGAGGTAGGCGACGGACTCGTCCAGGTTGCCGGTGGCGTCCTTCGGGTCGGGCGTGGTGACGAAGCCGGACACGAAGTACGCGCCGGGGCGCACCTGGTAGACCTGGTCGGTGGCGCCCTCGTTGAAGCGGCGCTCACCGCTGGAGGTGTCGGTGCCGATCACGTCGAGCGAGGAGGAGCCCGCGGCGGCCTTGCCGGCACCGTCGACGAGCTTGACCCGCAGCGTGACGGTCTCGGCCCCGACGTACAGCGAGAACGGGGTGGAGACCTTGACGCCGCCGGGGCCGGTGGCCAGCACACGTCCCGTGACGTCGCCGTACTGGGCGGCCTTCAGCTTCGCCGTCGGGTCGATCTTCAGCGGGACCTTGACGGTGGCTCCGGCCGGGACGGTGACGGTGCTCGCGTCGAGCTTCGCGACGGAGGAGCGGACGGCCGAGCCGTCGTTCCCGGTGACGCCCTGGACGCTCAGCGACAGCTTCACCGGCTTGGTGCCGGAGTTGGTGTACGGGACGTCGACCGTGGTGCGGTCGCTCCGGTCCTGCGGCCAGTTGAAGGTGCCGCCCTGGACTGCGGGGGCGCCGACGAGGGTGGTGTCGATGGCGGCCTTGACGTCGAGGCGGCCGCCGCCGGTCTCGCGTACGTCGCCGGGGATGTCGCTCTTCGCGGACGAGACGAGCGCCGCCTTGATCTGCTGGGCGGTCCAGTCGGGGTGACGCTGCTTCACGATGGCCGCGGCGCCCGCGACATGCGGGGTGGCCATCGACGTACCGGACATCGTCTGGTACGCGTGGATGCCGCGGCCACCGGCCGCCGCGGCCGAGATGGCGACGCCGGGGGCGGCGATCTCGGGCTTGAGGGTGTGCGATCCGATCACGGGTCCGCGGCTGGAGAACTGGGCCGTGGTGTCGTCGCGGTCGACGGCGCCGACGGTCAGCACGCTCGGGGCACAGCCGGGCGAGGAGACGGTGTTCAGCGTCGGGCCCGAGTTGCCGGCCGCGATCACGAACAGGGTGCCCTTGTTCTGCGCGAGTTCCTCGGCGGCGACGCTCATCGGGTCGGTGCAGTCGGTCGGCTCCGGGCTGCCGAGGCTCATGGAGACGACGTCGGCCTTCTGGTCGACGGCCCACTGCATGCCGGCGATGATCCAGGACTCGGCGCCGGAGCCGCTGTCGTTGAGGACCTTGCCCGCGAGCAGGTCGGCGCCGGGGGCGACGCCCTTCTTCTTGCCGCCGCTGGCCGCGCCGGAGCCGCCGACGGTGGAGATGGTGTGGGTGCCGTGGCCCTGCCGGTCGTCGGTGCTGTCGGAGTCGGTGAAGTTCTCCGAGGCGGTGACCCGGCCCTTGAGGTCGGGGTGTTCGGCATCGACACCGGTGTCGAGGACGGCGACCTTGGTGCCCTTGCCGTCGTATCCGGCGGCCCAGGCGAGGTCGGCGCCGATCTGCTTGGTGGACCGGTCGAGGGTGGCCTGAACCTTGCGGTCGAGCCAGAGCTTCTTCAGACCGGAGGCCGAGCGGGACCGGGTGTCGGTGACGTCCGACCAGAAGTCGGCGGCCTTCGTCTTCTCGGCCTTGAGGGCGACACCGTCGATGGCGTCGAGCGCGAGTCCGCGCTTGGCGCCGCGCGGGGTGGCGAGCGCGGAGCGGGCCTGCTCCTTGCCGTAGACCGCGATCAGCGGCAGCGACTTGGTGTGCGCGTCGTCGTAGCCCTGCCGGATGAGGCCGGTGACGTTGAAGAGTTCCTCGTCGACCTTGCCCGCGGCCAGCGCGGCGGCGGCGGTGTCGGGGTAGACGTACAGGTCCTTGCCGGACTGCCTGGTCTGTACGAGGGGTACGGTCCCGTCCTCACGGGGCAGCGCGGTGACCGACGTGGCTCCCGAACCGCCCGTGCTCACCAGGACCTTGTCGCCGGTGACCAGCGTCACGGTGACCGGCTTGCCCTTCTTCGCCTCGGCGGCGACGCTGCCGGTCAGTGGTCTCTTCCCTGTCGCGTCGTCCTGCGGCGCTGCCGCTGACGGTGCGATCGCGGTGACGGCCAGGACGGCGGCGGTGGCCGCTCCCAGCGCCGTGCGCGATATCGGACGCATCGCTCTCCCCAAGTGAATCCGGAATCAACTGCGCAAACCGCAGCCTTCCGGAGGTTGTTGGTACTGCGGTGGCGCCACATTGGCAGAGCGACGGGCGATAAAGGGATGATGTACACGGCGGGTTTACGCCGTGGCCGCTTTCCGCCACGACCGGGCGCCCGACGACAGTGACAGGGTGCGGAATCAATCCGTCCGGGAGGGGTCCGGGGATGCTGGGAGCCATAGGTCTCGACGAGATACAGGAGTCGGCGTACCGCGCGCTCGTGGCGGTGGGAGCCGCGGAGGTCGCCGATCTCGCGCACCGGCTGTGCCTTCCCGAACCGGACACCGAGCGGGCCTTGCGCAGGCTGGAACAGCACGGCCTGGCCGCGCAGGCATCGGCCCGCACCGGACGCTGGGTGGCGGCGCCGCCGGGTGTGGCGCTCGGGGCGCTGCTGACCCAGCAGCGCCATGAGCTGGAGCAGGCGGAGCTGGCGGCGGCGCTGCTCGCCGAGGAGTACCGGGCGGAGGCCGCCGAACCGGCCGTGCACGATCTGGTCGAGGTGGTCACCGGGGCGAGCGCGGTGTCGCACCGATTCCATCAGTTGCAGCTAGGTGCGACGAGCGAGGTGTGCGCCCTGGTGACCGGGAAGCCGATCGCCGTCAGCGGGATGGAGAACGAGGCCGAGGAGCGGGCCGCGACGCGCGGGGTGTCGTACCGGGTGGTGGTCGAGCGGGAGCTGCTGTCGCTGCCGTTCGGGATTCTGGAGCTGTCGGCGGCGCTGAGCCGGGACGAGCAGTGCCGGGTCATCGACCGGGTGCCGACCAAGCTGGTCGTCGCCGACCGCGCCCTGGCGATGGTGCCGCTGACCGGACGCGGCGCCGAGCCGGCCGCCCTGGTGGTCCATTCCTCCGGGCTGCTGGAGTCGCTGATGGGGCTCTTCGAGGCGGTGTGGCGCGAGGCGATGCCGCTCAGGCTGGGCGAGAGCGGCCGGCCGCAGGAGGAGGACATGGGGCCCGATCCGACGGACCTGGAGATCCTGTCGCTGCTGCTGGCCGGGCTGACGGACGCGAGCGTGGCGAAACAGCTGGAGCTGGGGTTGCGGACCGTGCAGCGAAGGGTGAAGGGCCTGATGGAGCTGACGGGCGTCTCGACCCGGCTGCAATTGGGCTGGCACGCGTACGAACGAGGCTGGGTGTCCCGCACACCACGGGCTTGAGCAGGGCCCGCCGGATGCCCCGGGCCGGTGCGAGGGCGGCGCCGACGGCGTGCCGATACGGCTCCGGTACGGCTCTGAGCTGCGCCGACGGCCTCCGCCTCCGGGAGCGCTGACGGGCGGGACCGGCCGGACTCCGGCAGGCTGGACAGATGGGTGTGTGGCAACTCGTCGCCGTCGGCCTCGTCATGCTCCTCGGCCTGCTGGGCGTGCTGGTGCCGGGGGCACCGGGACAGGCGATCGTCTGGGCCGCCGTGCTGTGGTGGGCGCTCACCGACACGACGCCGGTCGCCTGGGGCGTACTCATGGGCGCGACGGCGCTGCTGCTGCTGAACCAGGCGCTGAAGCCGTTGCTGCCGCCGCGCCGCCCGCGCGAGACGGGGGCGCCGCGCAAGACGCTGATGCTCGGCGGGATCGGCGCGATCGTGGGCTTCTTCGTGGTGCCGGTGATCGGCGGAGTGGCCGGATACGTGGGGGCCATCTACGGGGCGGAGCGACTGCGGCTCGGCAGCCGCGGGGCGGGCTGGACATCGGTGCGCTCGGTGATGCGGGCGACCGGCTATTCGGTACTCGTCGAGCTCTTCGCGTGCCTCCTGGTGGCGGGGGCCTGGCTGGGCGCGGTGATCTGGGGCTGATCACGCCCCGCCCTCCCGTACATCTGGCTGACTCCAATCAGATACGCGGCAACACATCGGATCTCTCCCGCTCCATTGACGCAGCAATGCCTCGCGCCTACCTTCCCTCAAGGAATAGCTCGGATGAATTGAGCGCCTGCGTACGAGCCGCCAGGAGAAGCCTTGCCCACAGCACCGGACCCCTCCCGCACGCCCCGGACCGAAGCCTCGTCACCGTCCCCTTCCCGGCCGTCCCCTTCCCGGAGAACGGTTCTCGCCACCGGCACCGCGATCGGCGGCATCCTCGTGGTCGGCGGTGCGGCCGTCCCGGCCCGAGCAGCCACCCCGGCCGCGCCGGGGCCCGCCGTCCCGGCGCCCACCACCGTGCACTCCCCCGGCGACAGCTGGCGCACCGTCCTCGACGACGCCGACCTGCTCTGGCAGAAGCTGCCGAAGGCCTGGTACGAGGGCCCGTATCTGGGCAACGGCCGCCTCGGCTCCGGCATCTACGCGGAGCCCGGCGCCACCACCCGGGCCATCCGCTTCAACGTCCAGCACTCCGAGGTCCAGGACCACCGCCCCGAGTTCGGTTCGCTCTTCGGCCTCGCCCGCCTCCCCATCGGCCACTTCACCCTGGAGCCGGTCGGCACCATCACGGGCGTCGAGTGGTGGATGCGGCTGCGCACCGCCCAGCTCGAAGGCACCGTCACCACGACCGCCGGCACCCTGGAGCTCCGCGCCTTCGTCCACTCCACCACCGATCTGCTCACCGTGGAGGTCACCCCGAGCGCGGGCGAACAGGACTTCCGCTGGGTCTTCCACCCGGCCGAGGCGATCAGCCCGCGAGCCGCCTTCAAGCCCCTGCCGGACGGCTACACCGGCAACCCTCCCGCCCTGACCGAGCAGCACGGCGGGACCACCGCGGCCGTCCAGCCGCTGCTCGCGGGCGGTCAGCACGTCACCGCCTGGCGCGAACGCACCAGGGGAGCCGGCCGCACCCTGTACGTCACGGTCGCGCACTCCCACCCCGCGGCAACGGCCCGGGACCGTGCGCTGCGTACCGTGAAGACCGCTTCCGCGCTCCCGTACGGTCCGCTCGCCGCACCTCATCGCACCTGGTGGGACCGGTTCTACCGGAAGAGCTTCCTGTCCCTGCCCGATGCCCGGCTCCAGCGCTTCTACTGGATCCAGCTCTACAAGACCGCGTCGGCGGCCCGCAAGGACGCCCCGGTGATGGCCACCTCCGGCCCCTGGCTGGAGCCCACCCCCTGGCCCAACACCTGGTGGAACCTCAACGTCCAGCTGGAGTACTGGCTGATCCACGGCTCCAACCACCTGGAGCTGGACGCGGTCACGCGCGCCCTGAGCGAATTCCGCGACCAGCTCTCGCGCGAGGTCGCCGCCCCCTACCGGGCCGACTCGGCCGGCATCCCCCGCACCACCGACCCCCAACTGGTCAATGGCGCCTCGGTCGCCGACGGCGGCTACGGGGTCGGCATCCCCGGCCAGGACCCGCCCACCCCCGAGGTCGGCAACCTGACCTGGGCGCTGCACAACGTATGGCTCTCCTACCGCCACACCATGGACGAGTCGATCCTGCGCGACACGCTCTTCCCGTTGCTGCGCAAGGCGGTCAACTACTACCTGCACTTCCTGACGCCCGGCGCGGACGGCAAGCTGCACCTCCCGGCAACGTTCTCCCCCGAGTACGGTGTCAACGCCCCCGACTGCAACTACGACCTCATGCTGCTGCGTTGGGGCTGCCGCACCCTGCTGGATTCGGCCGAGCAGCTCGGCGTCCACGACCCGCTGACGGCCCGCTGGCAGGAGGTCCTGGCCAGGCTCGCGCCGTACCCGGTCGACGCCAACGGGTTCATGATCGGCGCCGGGGTCCCGTTCGCGCAGTCGCACCGCCACTACTCGCACATGCTCGCGGTGTATCCGCTGTACGAGCTGACGGGCGCGACGGCCGGCGAACGCGCTCTGATCGAGAAGTCCCTCGCCCACTGGGTGGGCTTCGAAGGCGCCCTGCAGGGCTACACCTTCACCGGCGCCGCGTCGATGTCCGCGCTGCTCGGCAAGGGCGAGGACGCGCTGAAGTACCTCGGTCAGCTGATGAGCCGCTTCATCCAGGCGAACACCATGTACAAGGAGCGGGCCCGGTCATCGAGACCCCGCTGTCGGCGGCCCAGTCCCTGCACGACATGGTCTGCCAGTCGTGGGGCGGCACGATCAGGGTCTTCCCGGCGCTGCCCGACGCCTGGCGGGAGCTGACCGTGCACGACTTCCGGACCCAGGGCGCGTTCCTGCTCAGTGCGGTACGCGAGGAGGGCCGGACCCGCTGGGTGCGGCTGACCAGCGAGGCCGGCGCACCCTGTGTCGTACGCCACGGCATCGACGGCCCGGTGGAGATCCGCGACCGGCACGGACGGCCACTGGCTCACGAGGAATCGGCCGACGGCACGGTACGCATCCACCTCCGCACGGGCGACTCGGCGCTGATCACGGCGAGGGGCGACCGCCCGGACCTGGCCATCCGCCCGGTGACGGCGAACGAACCCGCGCCACGCTGGGGCCTGCCGGCGTAGGGCCTGTCCGACCCTGATCCGCCGGACAGGCCCCCGGGCCCGCTCACAACAGGCCCAGGAGCCCCAGATGGCGCACCCCGTACGAACGCCAGGGCCGCCACAGGTCCGACTCGGGCCGCTCTTCCGGATCCACATCCGGATCGCCGAGCGCACGCATCCTGATCAGCGCCGCGGCTGCCGGGCCGATCCCCGGCAGCCGTAGCAGCGCCTGCTCGGCCTCGTCGCGGTCGGCCCCGGCGTCGAGCCGTACGTCCCCGTCGGCGAGCGCGGACGCCAGCGCCCCGAGCTCCGTGCCGTCCGCCGCCCCGGCCAGCACGCCCGGCTCGGGGAACACATGCGTGAGCCCGCCGCAGGGCACGTCCAGGAGCTTCCCGTACGTCTCCACGAGCCGCTCCGCCTCGTCCCTGCCCACCAGCGTCCGTACCGCGAACTCCTCCGGATCCGCGGCACCGGGCGAACGCAGCCCGGGGCGGGCGGCGACGCCCGGTGCGAGTCGCGGGTCGGCGCCGAGCCGCTCGTCGACGGCGTACGGATCGGCGTCCAGATCCAAGAGCCGCCGCAGTCGCTGGACGGCCGTCGTCAGGTCCCGCAGGTCCGTGAGGTGGATCCGGGCCTCCAGCCAGGACCCGGCGGACCGCTCGTCGACGGCCACGATGCCCGTGCCGTACGGAAGCCGCAGGGTGCGCCGGTAGGTACGGGCGCCGGCCGCACCACTGACCTCCTCGATCCGGGCGACCGTCTCACCGGCCAGAAGATCGAAGACCTCGCGGGCCGCGTACGGCCCCCGGTGGGCGAGCCTCAGCGGGATCCCGGTGGTCCGTGCCTCCCGGACCGCCGCTCCCAGCCCCGTCCCGGCCTCGGCCCGCAGCGCACTCGGCGTGCGGGCGTAGATCTGCCGGATCGTGTCGTTGAACTGGCGCACACTGGCGAAGCCCGCGGCGAAGGCGATCTCCGTCACGGGCAGCCCGGTCGTCTGGAGCAGCACGCGCGCGGTGTGGGCCCGCTGGGCGCGGGCGAGCGCGACCGGGCCCGCGCCCAGCTCGGCGTTGAGCTGCCGCTGCACCTGGCGCGAGCTGTAGCCGAGCCGGTGGGCGAGACCGGGCACGCCCTCCCGGTCGACCACACCGTCGCCGATCATCCGCATGGCCCGGCCCACGACATCGGCCCGGACGTTCCAGTCCGCCGAGCCGGGCACGGCGTCCGGGCGGCAGCGCCGACAGGCCCGGAAACCATGGCCCTGCGCGGCGGCCGCGGTCGGGTAGAAGCGGACGTTCTTCCGCTTGGGCGTGACGGCGGGGCAGCTCGGCCGGCAGTAGATGCCGGTCGTTTCGACGGCGAAGAAGAACTCCCCGTCGAATCGGGCGTCGCGGCTGCTCACCGCCTCGTACCTGGTCCGTTCGTCCATCACACCGTCCAGTGTGCGGCACCCGCCGGTACCGCACTCGCGGTTTTCGGACGTGGACCACCGGCCTACGACCGTGGCCGGTCGCGGAGCGGGGAACCGCCTCTACCGCACCCGGCCCCGCTTCGCGTTCATGGCTGCCCGGCCCTCGGCGCCCTTGCGCTTCCAGTCGCGCAGGATCTCCGACCGCACCCGGGCGTCGGTCTTGGCGACGATGCGCTGGTTCTCGCGCAGCAGCTTGCGGAAGCTGTCGAGGCGCCGTTCGTGCAGCGAACCGTCCTCGATCGCGGCGAGCACCGCGCAGCCGGGCTCCGTCTCATGGGCGCAGTCGTGGAACCGGCACTGCTCGGCCAGCTCCTCGATCTCGGAGAAGACCTGGCCGACACCGGCCTCCGCGTCCCAGAGCCCGACCCCGCGCAGCCCGGGGGTGTCGATCAGCACGCCCCCGGAGGGCAGAACCAGCAGATTGCGGGTGGTGGTGGTGTGCCGGCCCTTGCCGTCGACGTCACGGGCGGCCTGCACCTCCATCACGTCGGCGCCGAGAAGGGTGTTGGCGAGGGTCGACTTGCCCGCACCGGACGCCCCGAGCAGCACGCTCGTGCCGCCCGAGACGATGGCGGAGAAGACATCGAGCCCCTCCCCAGTGGCGGAGCTGACGGTCAGCACCTGCACACCGGGGGCGACGCCCTCGATGTCCTGGACGAGGTACGACAGCGTGGCGGCGTCCGGTACGAGGTCGGCCTTGGTCAGCACCACGATCGGCTCGGCGGCGCCGTCCCCGGCCGGCCCGCCGTCCCGCAGCAGCGCGTCACCGCTGGAGCTGGACATCGCGAGCGCGAGGAAGCGCTCCACCCGTCCCAGGTCGAACTCGACCGCGAGCGAGAGGCAGATGACGATGTGGTCCACGTTGGTGGCGAGCACCTGTCCTTCGGAGCGCTGCGACGACGTCGAGCGGACGAAGGCGGTACGCCGCGGCAGCAGCGTCCGTACGAACTGCGGATCACCGTCCGGGTCGACGGCGACCCAGTCGCCGGTGCAGACGATCCGCATCGGATCGCGCGGGACGACGAAGGCGGTGTCGGCCCGGAGCGTGCCGTGCGGGGTGACGACGTCGCACTGGCCGCGGTCCACCCGCACCACGCGTCCGGGCAGCAGACCCTGCTCGGCGTACGGTGCGAATTCGGCCGCCCACGCGTCGTCCCAGCCGTACGGGGACAGCGGATGCGACGCGGACGAGCCCTGAAGAGAAGAAGCGGACGGAAAAGACGGGAAAGACAAGGGAAACCCTTCAAAGGGGTGGCCCCGGCAACGCGCAGACGGCGCGGAGAGTTACGGAGTAGGTCAGCCGGCGACCACGGGGGTGGGAACGATGCTCTTCGGGTTGTGGGCAGCGCCCATCGCAGCGACAGTCATCACGATCCTCACCTCCTGGTTCAAGCACGGGACCGACAGCGGTGATTGGTCTCCGCCGTCCGGAACAGTGGACACCATAGTCCGTCCGCGTCGGGCGGCTCAACACATTTGATCGCAGCCGTGGGCAGCCGTCGGGCGGAGACGATTCGAGCCGCATCCATCAGTGATATCCGGCTATCTCCCTCGATCAGGTGATACTCATGCACAACGACCGGTCCGGGGCCGTTATGGTGCCGAGCATGACCTCACCCCAGACCTCCACCGGCACGTTCGCACAAGCCCAGTTGGGCACGATCACACTGATCGGGTGGAGCGGCGAACACCCCGCCGACGGCAACGACGTCGCCTTCCTTCTCGTCTACTCGCTGGGCGACGGTACGGACGGCCCCGCCGCCGGCGAGGCCGCCATGCGCGTGGCCCTGGAACGCACCGGACTGCCGGTCGGCAGCGCTCCCGTGTACGCCGCCGAGACCCCTGGGCTCCAGGTGAAGCTGCTCGTCCAGGCCGGTCAGGCGGTCCTGACGCTGCCTCACTTCACGGCCCAGTACCCCGCACCGCCCGAGTGGCTGGCCGCGGCCGGCCGGCGGGGCGAGGTGCATGCGATGTTCGCCACCCGCCCGTGGCCCCAGGGCGAACCGGGCCGACCGGTGAGCGAGGAGCAGCTGCGGTCCTTCGCGGCCGACCCGGAGGTCATCACGACCGCCGCCCACTGCGTCCTTCCGGTACGCAGCCTGGGCTGACCCGCCCGGGTACGCCGGATGCCCACCGCCCCCGTGGCGCGGTGGGCATCCTCATGCGTGGAGCCCTGGGGCAGTGCCCCGGATCCTGCCTGTGCGGCGCGGTGCGCCGCGGTGCGGGCGACCTCGGGGAATCCCCGGGCAGTCCGCACGTCGGTCACATCAGTCGTTGGCGATCCCGTTGCCCGAGAGCACCGGGATGTCGTCGACGAGGTGCGACAGCGGCTCGTCACCCTTGGCCTGGGTGGAGTTGTCGGCGCACTGCTGGTTCTGCGGCGAGGCCAGGACATTGACGTCCTGGACCGCGACCGGCACCGGCAGACCGGCGAGCGAACCGACGTTGGCCTTGAGCGGCAGGCCGACGCAGGCCTTGTTCAGCGCGCCCTGGACGAGCTGGACCTGCGGGCTGCCGTCGCCGCGGGTCACGCTGTTGCCGAACTCGTCCACGGCGCCGTTGCCGTTGACCGACGTGGTGCCCCCGTCGTTGCCGATCGCCATGGCCGCAGGGGCCACTGCGGCGGACAGGCCGACCAGGGACACGGCCACTGCTGCGCCGGCCATCATCTTCTTCATCACGCTTCACCTTTCGGAGCGTCCCGTTGTGGAACGTACTGATCAACCCGCTACGGAAGCGTCGGTTCCGCAGTACCACTCAAACGGGTTCGATCCGGCATGAGTTCGATCGTCTTCGGTCACCCGTCGACGGCTTCACCGGAGGTGCGGGCTGCGGGGACCCGGCTTCCCGCGCACGGCCGGTCGGGCTCCGCGGGCGGCGCCGGCTCCGGGCCGCCGCGGGCCGCCTGCCACTCGGCGAGCAGCCGGTCGTAGATGGGTGTGCCGTCCTGTGCGTGCCGCTGCCGGCCGCGGGGGCGTTGACTGTCGTACTGGTCCATGAATGGCCCCTACCCGGTGCGGCGGGTGATGTCCGCCGTCACTACGGCAACCGGCCCAGTCCACCCGCCCCTTCGAGGGCCGTGGCGCCCCGGACACCCGAGTCCGGACACACGAGTGGGGCCGACGCGTCCGGGCGGCCGACGAACGGCTGCCGTGCGGATACGTCGACCCCACGGGTGTTTCGGGTACTGCGTACAGGCAGGCTCGAAGCTGCCCGCGGCACGCTCCCCTGCCGGTTCGAACACCGGCGAGGAGCGCCCGGAGCGGTACGGCCTTAGTTGTTGCCGACGCCGTTGCCGGACAGGACCGGGATGTCGTCCAGGATGTGCGACAGCGGCTCGTCACCCTTGGCCTGGGTGGAGTTCTCCGTGCACTGCTGGTTCTGGGGCGAGGACAGGACGTTGAGGTCCTGGACCGAGACCGGGACGGCCCCGAGGACCGAACCGACGTTGGCCTTGGCCGGCAGCGCGATGCAGGGCTTGTTGAGCGAGCCCTGGACGAGCGCGAACTGCGGGCTCATGTCGCCGTGGGTGGCGGAGTTGCCGTACGACTGGATGGCGTCGTTGCCGTTGACCGACGTCGTGCCACCATCATTGCCGATGGCCATGGCCTGCGGGGCGATCGCGGCGGAGACGCCGACGATCGAAGCAGCGACGGCTGCCGAGGCCATAATCTTCTTGATCATGAAATAGCCCTTCTGGGTTTTCTGTTGCCCGCCTGTCCGGAGCGCCCTGATCAACTCACGACAACGGGGATGGTTGTGCGGATTCACTCGAACGGTGCTTTTACGTTCGGTTGTTCGCCGAATTCACAGCACCGGAGGAATACGAAAGGACGGGGCCGGCGGGGAACTGCCGTGGCGCGACGGATCAGCCGCCGAGCGGCAGACCGCCCATGAGCGGGGCCGCACCCTTGGCCGCGCCGGTCGCCTGGCCGGCCAGCTTGGCGACGGTACCGTTCTTCTGCACCGACTCCGCGGCGCCGCCGACCGTGTTCACGATCGGGTCGACAGACTTCGGGGCGTTCTCCACCGCCTGGTTGACGCCTCCGTTGAGGCTGAAGTTGGGGGCCGTGGCGTTGGTGACGGCGAAGGCGGGAGCAGCCGTTCCGAGAGCAACCACGGAACCGGCAACGAACGCAGCAGTCTTCGCGTACTTCACTATCGGGTTCCCTTCTGCAGCGGCATCTGTTTCGGTCGCGTACCCGCGCCGCACGAGCCTTCTTTAGCCGTGCCTTCTGCCGCTTTCGCCCTGGGTAACGATGCGGTTGCGACACGGCAACTGGACGGCGTCGGTTTTTCTGCGGGACCACCCGATCGAATGCCGGAAGGCAAGGGGGAAGGCCCCGGACCGCGCGGGAATGCGATCCGGGGCCTTCGGTCACGAGCGTTCGGCTCGTCCGACCAGAGGTCAGGCGTTGACGCAGGTGCTGCCGAAAGTGGGGTTGAGCAGACCGATCGCGTTCACGGTGTTGCCGCACAGGTGGAGCGGAACGTGGATCGGAGCCTGAACGTTGTTGCCGGACACCAAGCCCGGGGAGAAAGCAGCGCCGCCCTCGGCACCGGAGTCGGCGAATGCGGGCGCGGCGGCACCCATCGCCATCAGGGTTCCGGCGGCGATGGCGGCAACCTTGGTGTACTTCACTTTGTTCCCTTTCTTTGACGGAGTCCGAAGCGGCCACGTCTTTCGTGCCGCACGAGTGCGAATCCGATCACCCGTAACCCCGCCGATGTAATTCGTAACGATTTCAGACCGCAGACGAAACTCTTCTGGCGGAAGATTCTCGAAAGATCGCCCGAACGATGCAACATCGATCGCTCGATATCACCGGAAAGGTCTTCCGACAATCGGATGCGCCACTGCCGGGGGACGACAGCAACAGGCCCGGGACGCGCGGAGGAGGAACGCCGGCGGCCCGGGCCTGTCGTTGCGGCTGGATCAGCTGCGGATCAGCTGTTGCCGGCACCGTTGCCGGAGAGCACCGGGATGCCGTCCAGGATGTGCGACAGCGGCTCGTCGCCCTTGGCCTGGGTGGAGTTCTCCGTGCACTGCTGGTTCTGCGGCGAGGACAGCACGTTGATGTCCTGGGCCGCGACCGGGATCAGGCCGATGAGCGAGCCGACGTTGGCCTTGGCCGGCAGGCCGATGCACGGCTTGTTCAGGCTGCCCTGGACCAGACCGAACTGCGGGCTGCCGTCACCGTGGGTCTCGGCGTTGCCGAACGACTGCGAGGCTCCGTTGCCGTTGATCGAGGTCGTACCGCCGTCGTCGCCGATGGCCATGGCCTGCGTCGCGCCCAGACCGAGGACGGAGGCGGCAACGGCACCCGTAGCCAGAACCTTCTTGATCACGATTAACCCTTCTCGTACCGAATGCCCCGTACCGGAGCGCCCTGCCCAACTCACGACCGGGCGTTTGGTTCTCTCCGTTCACCCGAATGCCAGGGGTGCACGCACAGCAGTACGAAAAAGCGCTTCAAGGGCTCGTCTGCGGAATCGATCCGCCCGGCTGTTCCACGGCCCCCAGCAGCCGTTTTCCCACCCGCCGACCCGAGCGCCCCTACACGCCGGGCGGGGTCGGTTCCCACCCGAACGCGTACTCCATTCGTGTGGACACACAACTTCCACGACCATTCTGGTTTCCTCGACAAACCCTCCTCGTTATGAGTGTCACAAGCGTGCAGTTCGGGCGCTTGACCGGCAGAAGCCAAGGACTCTTCAACATGAAGCGCACGTCTTCGTGGTCTCTGCGCTTTCCGTAACCGCCGCTTACCGAGTCGCGCACAGGCACCGCCGGGGTGGCCTCCGGCGGCCTCCGCACCGGCCTGACCAATGAACTGCGAGCGTTCCGCTCGCACGGAATGTCCTAAGAAGGGGCAATCAATGCGAAAAGCCTTGAGTAAGAGCGTGCTGGTGATGGCGGCGGCATCAGGGATCCTGACCGCAGCCGGCGGATACGCGTTCGCGGATGCCTCCGCCGACGGCGCGGCCGTCGGTTCGCCCGGCGTCGGCTCGGGCAACAACCTGCAGGTCCCGGTGCACGTGCCGGTCAACGTGTGTGGCGACACGGCGAATGTGATCGGTCTGCTGGACCCCGCGTTCGGCAACGAGTGCGTGAACGCGGACGGTCAGGGCGGCGGGGACCAGGGTGCGAGCGCCGAGGGCGGCGGGGACCAGGGTGCGAGTGCCGAGGGCGGCGGGGACCAGGGTGCGAGTGCCGAGGGCGGCGCGGTCGGCTCCGCCGGGGTGCTGTCCGGCAACAACATCCAGGCTCCGGTGGACGTTCCGGTCAACGTGTGCGGCGACACCGTCGACGTCATCGGTCTGCTGAACCCTGAGTTCGGGAACAAGTGCGGCAACGAGTCCGGTGGGCAGGAGACCCCGCCGCCGCCGGTGCACCCGCCGCACAAGCCGCCGGTGCATCCCCCGCACAAGCCCCCGGTCTACCCGCCGCACAAGCCGCCGACGACGCACAAGCCGCCGCACCACCACACTCCGGACTGCCCTCCCCCGCACCACAAGCCGCCCACGCACCACAAGCCTCCGACCCACCACCAGCCGCCGACCCACCACCAGCCTCCGACCCACCACCAGCCGCCGGCGCATCACCACCAGCCGCCGACGCACCACCACCACCACAAGCCGCACCACCACAGGCCGCCGGAGCTGGCGCACACCGGTGCCGACGCCAACCTGGGGATGGCCGGCGGAGCCGCCGCGGCCATGGTGCTCGGTGGAACCGTGCTGGTCCGCCGTACCCGCGCCTCGAAGAGCTGACCGGCGCGGTCGACAGCTAGCGGACCGAAAAGAAGCGGTCCGTCGTCCCGGCCGGGGCTGTGACGACGGACCGCTGTCCTTTGATCCGGGCCGCTCACACCCGGGCGAGCCCCGCGCGGTCCAGGCAGGCCGCGATCTCGGCGGTCTCGGCCGCGTCCAGGCGACGCATCGGCGCGCTCATCGCGTTCGTGTCGATGATCCCGCGCAGCATGAGTGCCGTCTTGAACGCGCCGAGCCCCGCGGCGGTGGCGGACGCCGTGCCGGGAGGGGCCGCACGGACGATGTCGAAGAGCGCGACCAGGCGGTCCTGTTCGGCCCTGGCGGTGGCCCAGTCGCCCCGTACCGCGGCCTCGTGGAGACGTACGTACCCGTGCGGGTCCACGTTTCCGAGCCCGGGGACCGAACCGTCCGCGCCGCCGAGCATCATCGCGTCGACGACCAGCTCGTGCCCGGTGAGCACGGAGAACTCCGGGAGCTCACGGGCGCCGATGGCCAGGCGGCGGAACGAACCGTCGTCGCCGCTGGAGTCCTTGACTCCGGCCAGCACGCCGTCCGCGGCGAGCGGCAGCAGCAGCTCCGGGTCGAGCTTGCTGTGCACGCAGACCGGCACGTCGTACGCCAGGACCGGCAGGTCGAGAGCGGCGGCGATGTCGCGGAAGTGGCGGTCGATCTCGGTGTCGTGCGTGCGCGTGTAGAAGGGGGCGGTGACGACGACGGCGTCGGCGCCGAGCGCTTCGGCGGCGCGGGCCCGCTCGATCGCCCGGCCGGTGGTGGTCTCGATCGCGCCGACGAGCACCGGGACCTGACCGGCGCAGGCGGCCGTGATGACCTCGATGACCTCGTCCTGACGGCCAGGCGTCAGATAGGCGGTCTCCCCCGAGCTGCCGAGGGCGAACAGGCCACTGACGCCGCCGTCGAGCAGATGCCCCACGGCCCGCTCCAGGGAGGGGCGGTCGATCTCGCCGTCCGCGGTGAGCGGGGTGACGACGGGCGGGATCACTCCGGTGTAGCGGGGGTTCCGGGCGGTCATGCGGTGCTCCTTGCGGACGGTACGGGGGCCGGGTGCCCGGCGGGGGACGTGGGGTTCTGGGGGTGGACGCAGTGCCAGCGGTGTCCGTCCGGGCCGGAGGCCGCGGCGGGAAAGACCGTGGCGCAGGCGTCGTCGGCCTTCCAGCAGCGGGTGCGGAACGGGCAGCCGGACGGCGGGTTGGTCGCCGAGGGCACCGGCCCGGTGAGCACGATGCGTTCGGTGGTCTCCAGCAGGCTCGGGGTCGCGGAGAGCAGTGCCTCGGTGTACGGGTGCACCGGGGCGCCCGCCACGTCGGCCGCACGCCCTTCCTCCACGATCCGGCCGAGGTAGAGGACGGCGAGGCGGTCGGCGAGGTAGCGCACGGTCTGGATGTCGTGCGAGATGAACACCATGCCGAGCCCCAGGCGTTCACGCAGATCGACCAGGAGGTTGAGTACCTGGGCGCGGACGGAGACGTCGAGGGCGGAGGTCGGTTCGTCGGCGACGATCAGTTCCGGTTCCAGGGCCAGGGCGCGGGCGATGGCGACGCGCTGGCGCTGGCCGCCGGAGAGCTGTCCGGGGAGCGCGGCGAGGGTGTGGCCGGGCAGGCCGACCAGGTCGAGGAGTTCCTCGACCCGTGCCTCGCGGGCCTCGCGGGTGCCCCGCTTGTGCACGTCGAGCGGGTCACGGAGGATCTGACGGACCGTGAGCCGGGAATTGAGGGCGGTGGACGGGTCCTGGAAGACGACGCCGACGGCGGAGCCGAAGTCGTCGCGGCGCTGCGCCGCGGACATGGTCCACAGGTCGCGGCCGTGGAAGGTGACCTCGCCCTCGGTGGGCTTCTGCAGGCCGGTCAGTACCCGGGCCAGGGTGGACTTGCCGCAGCCGGACTCACCGACCAGGCCGACGATCTCGCCGCGCTCGACCTCCAGGGTGGCGTCGGTGAGGGCGTGCACCGCGTCCCGGCGGAAGACTCCGCCGCTGCGTGCCTTGTGGCGTACGTGGACGCCGTCGAGCCTGATCACCGGGCGCTCCCTTCCAGTTGTGCGGCCTTCGCCGGGTGGTGGCAGGCGAAGCCGTGGTCGTTCGCGGCGTCGCGGGCGGTGAGTTCGGGTGCGGTGGTACGGCACAGATCGGTGGCCGCTTCGCAGCGCGAGGCGAAGCGGCAGCCGGTGCCGAAGCCCTGGGGTGCGGGGACGATGCCGCGGATCTGGTGCAGCCGGTCGGCGCCGGCCTCCAGGGAGACGACCGAGCCGAGCAGGCCGCGGCTGTAGTGGTGCGTGGGGCCGGTGAGTACGGAGCGGGTGGCGCCGATCTCGGCGAGGCGGCCCGCGTACATCACGGCGACCCGGTGCGAGAGGTCGCCGACGAGGGCGAGGTCGTGAGAGACGAGGACCATGGCGAAGCCGAGTTCGTCACGCAGTTCCACGAGGAGTTCGACGACCTGGGCCTGGACGGTGACGTCGAGGGCGGTGGTCGGTTCGTCGGCGATGAGCAGGCGGGGGTCGCGGGAGAGCGCCATGGCGATCAGGACGCGCTGGCGCTGGCCGCCGGAGAGCTCGTGGGGGTAGCTGCGCAGGGTGCGTTCGGGTGCGAGACCGACGAGTTCCAGGAGTTCGGCCGGGGTCTTCGTACCGCCGCGCGAGGTGAGCTGCTTGAGCTGGGTGCCGACGAGGACGGAGGGGTTGAGGGAGGAGAGCGCGTCCTGGTAGACCATCGCGATCTCCGGGCCCATCAGCGCGCGGCGTTCCTTCGGCGGGAGGTCCAGCAGGTTCCGGCCGCGGTACAGGATCTCGCCGCCGACCTCGGCGTTGCGGGCGAGCAGGCCCATGACGGCGAGGCTGGTGATGGACTTGCCGCAGCCGGACTCACCGACCAGGCCGAGGGTCTCGCCCTCGTGGACGGTGAAGTTCAGTGAGTCGACGACGGGGATCTGCCCGTAGCGGTCGGGGAAGCGGATCGACAGGTCCCGTACGACGAGCAGTTCGGCGGCGTCGTCCCGTACCGGGGTGATGGTCGGCTCGGTGGCGTTGATGCGGTCGGCGAGCCCGGTGAGGGCGGCGTCGATGTCCACGGTGGCGGTGGCCTCGACCGGGTCGGGTGCGGTGACCGCGGTGGGTGCGACGGCGGCCCTGGCGCTCCTGGGCGCCGCGGAGGCGTCGGTGAGGCCCTCGGAGAGGACGTTGAGGGCGAGGACGGTGATCAGCAGCGCGAGGCCGGGGAAGAACGTGGCCCACCAGCCGCCGGCGAGGAGGATCTGCCGGCCGTAGGCGAGGACGCTGCCCCAGCTGGGGTCGGGGTCCTGCACTCCGGCGCCGATGAAGGAGAGGCCGGCCTCGAAGATGATCGCCTCGGCGACCATGACGGTGGCGAACACCATGACCGGGGCCATGCAGTTGACGGCGACGTGGCGGAGCACGATGTGGCCGCGGCGGGCGCCGATGACCTTCTCGGCGGCGACGTAGTCCTCGCCGTACTGGGAGAGGACGTTGGCGCGGACCACGCGGGCCAGCGACGGGGTGTAGACGAAGGCGATGGTGAAGATGATCACCGGGATGCTGGTGCCGAAGACCGCGACGAGGACGGCGGCCAGCGCGATCGGCGGGAACGACATCACGATGTCGAGGGTCCGCATCACGGACTCGTCGCCGAGCTTGCGCGAGGTGGCGGCGATCGAGCCGAGGAGCGCTCCCGCGACCAGTGCGAGCGCGGTCGCGCCGAGGCCGATCACCAGCGAGTAGCGCGAGCCGTGCACGACCCGGGCGAAGACGTCGCGGCCGGCCCGGTCGGTGCCGAACCAGTGGTCGCCGCCGGGTGCCTGGACCGGGGTGCCGGTGGTCAGCGGGTCCTGGGTGAATACGGGGGCGAGTACGGCGCCGAGGACGACGACGATCAGTACGCCGAGGGCGATGCGGGAGGTGACCGGGAGGGCGCGGAACGCGATGCCCGGTCGGGACAGTTTGTTGGCCAGACGGCCGGTGGCGAACATGTCACACCGTCCTGATGCGCGGGTTGACCAGCAGACAGAGCAGGTCGACGATGACGTTGACCACCAGGAACGCGATGGCGATGGTCAGTACGGTGCCCTGGACCAGGGCGACATCGCCGCCGGTTACACCTTCGAGGATGAGCTTGCCCATACCGGGCAGATCGAAGATCGCTTCGATGACGACCGCGCCGCTGAGCATGTAGCCGACCTTGATGCCGAGCACGGTCAGCGGGGTGACGAGCGCATTGCGCAGCACCGAGCGGATCACCAGCAGCGGCGGGAGGCCGTTTCCGCGGGCGGTGCGTACGTAGTCGCGGTCGAGTTCGGCGACCATCGAGGTCCGGACGAGGCGGGCGAGGGAGGCGGAGACCGGGAGCGCGAGCGAGATCGCGGGCAGGGCCATGGTGGTGAGCCAGCCGTTGAAGGAGTCGGCCGGGTTGGTGTAGCCGCCGGTCGGGAAGATCCGGGTGTTCAGCGCGAACTGCTGGATGAGCAGCACGCCGAGCCAGAAGGACGGGATGGCGACCCCGGCCATGGAGACCACCCGGAACAGCTGGTCGGGCCAGCGGTCCCGGTACATCGCGCCGGTCACTCCGAACAGCACGGCCAGCACGACCGCGAGGAGCAGTCCGAGCAGGGTCAGCTGGAGGGTGAGCGGGAAGGCGGCCGTGATCCGGTCGGCCACGGGCTGGCTCGGCGGGACGGTCATCCCGAGGTCGAAGTGGAGCAACTGGCCGAGGAAGTGGAAGTACCGGACCGGGAGGGGGTCGTTGAGGCCGTTGGCCTCGGCGAAGGCCGCTCGGGCCTCGGGGGTGGCGCTCTCCCCGAGCGCGTTGAAGGCCGGGTCGGCCGGCGAGAACTGGAGCACCACGAAGACGAGCAGCGCGATGCCGAGGATCATCACCGGCATCATCGCGACGCGGCGCAGCGCGAGCCGGAGAAAAGCAACCATCGTCGGGTTCCTTGCGGTTGGGCGGTCTGGTGGCCCGAGCACCGAAGGGCGGGGTGCCGGACCGGGCTGTCGGCCACCTGTGACATGTCATCGGCGCACCGTCCGCGGCACGGCGGTCCGGTGACATGTCACAGGTGGCCTGTGCGCTTCGGTCAGGCGCGGCTGACGTCCAGGAAGGAAAGGCCCGTGGTGGGCAGCGGCTTGAAGCCGGGCAGCGCCTTCTCGTTCCAGGCGGTGGGCAGCTTGCGGTGGAGGATCGGGTAGAGCGCGGCCTCGTCGGCGACCAGGTCGGTGACCTCGCCCCACAGCTCCTTGCGCTTCGCCTCGTCGGCGGCCTGCGCCGCCTTGTCGAGGGTCTGCCTGACCTTCTTGTACGCGTCGGACTTACCCCAGCCGTAGCGCTTCTCGGGCCAGAAGCCGTAGTAGAACCAGCGCAGCAGGAGGTCGGCGTCGTTGCCGAAGACGGACGGGTCGCCGGGGGCGACCAGCACCTCGAAGGCACCCTTGTCGATCTTGGCGTACTGGGCCGGGGACTGGGCGATGTCGAGGGTGACCTTGACGCCGGCCGCCTCCCAGCTCTCCTTCAGCAGCGGGGCGATGTCCTTGACCCAGCCGGTGTCGGTGGTGAGGACGGTGAAGGAGAGGTTCTTGACACCCGCGTCGGCGAGGAGCCGCTTGGCCTTCGCGACATCGTGCGTGTAGACCGTGGCGGCCCTGTGGTAGTCGGGGTGGGTGGCGGGGACGTACCCGGTGGCGGCTGCGGCGTTGCCCACCATCGCGGTCGAGATGATCTTCTCGGTGTCCAGTGCGTAGTGCAGTGCCTGGCGCACGCGCTTGTCCGCGAACCGCTTGTCGGCGGTGTTGAACATCAGGAAGAGCAGGCCGAAGGACTGCACGGACTCGGTCTTCGAGGCGCCCGCGAGCCGCTTGACGTCGATGTAGGGGGCGTCCTCGATGGCCTGGACCCGGCCCGACTCCATGGCGCTGACGCGGGCCGACTGGTCGGACATCAGCCGCCAGATCATCTTCTTGGCCTTGGCCGGGTGTGCGCCGTTGTACTTGTCGTACGCCTCGAAGACGATCTTGTCCTCGCGGGTCGCCTCGATGAACTTGTACGGTCCCGAGCCGACCGGCCTGGCGTCGAATGCCCTGGGGTCCGGTTCGACGATCTTCTTCGGGACGATCCGGGCCACGGCGATGCGGGACGGGAAGAGCGCGAAGGGGTACTTCAGCTTGAACTCGACCGTGCCGGCGTCGACGGCCTTCACCGTGTCGATGAAGGGCACGAACTGCGCCATGAGCGAGGCGTTCTTCGGGTCCAGGATTCGTTCGAAACTGAACACCACGTCGTCGGCGGTGACCGGTGATCCGTCATGGAAGGTCGCGCCCTTGCGGAGCGTGGCCCGGTAAGTGGTGGCGTTGATCTTCTTCGGCATCTCGGTGGCAAGTGCGGGACGGGCCACGAGTGTTGCCGGATCGAGATCCACGAGGCCCTCGAAGATGTGCATATTGGCGGCGTACGGAGTCGCGCCCGAGGTGATCATCGGGTCGAAGCCGGTGGACAGGGGGTACGAGAGACCGGCCTCGATGAGGCCGCTGCCGCTGCCCTTGTCCACCGTGCCGTCAGCGGTCGAGGACGGTCCGCCGCAGGCGGAAAGGCTCGCCGTGATGGCTGCTGCCGCGCCGACAGCGCCGGTGTATCGCAGGAAGGTGCGGCGCTCGACACCGGCTGGTCTCAGCTCGGGCACGGGTCCTCCAGGGACGTCGAAGGTGGAACGTAAGGGCGGAAAACTGGCGGGGAAACGGGTGACGGAACGCGGGATCGCGAGGGATCGAGGAACCGGGGGCATCAGACGTCAGATGTCTGATGCCTTGATAGCGTGGGAACGTAGCTGGACAATCGAGAGGGGTCAAGAGGTGGGGAGTTCACATATGTCCGGTGCGAGGCCCGGCCGGCAGCTGCTCCGGCAGGAAGTCGTCGAGGGCATCAAGCGCTACATCCTCGAAAAGCGACTCCGCCCCGGGGACCCGCTGCCCACCGAGCCGGCCCTGTGCGAGGCGCTCGGCGCCAGCCGCTCCAGCGTCCGCGAGGCGGTCAAGATCCTCAACGCGCTGGACATCGTGGAGGTGCGGCACGGGCACGGCACGTACGTGGGCAGGCTGAGCCTGTCGGCCCTGGTGGAGAGCCTGACCTTCCGCGGGCTGCTCTCCCCCGACGACGACTTCCAGGTGATGGCCGACCTCGTCGACGTACGCGAGCTCTTCGAGCGCGGGATGGCCGACCGGATCGTCTCGCTGCTCAGCAAGGACCAGCTCGACGCGCTGGACGGCCTGGTCGCCACGATGCGCAGGACCGGCGCCCAGGACGGGCACGGCTTCGTGGAAGCGGACCGGGCGTTCCACGCGCTCCTGGTGGCGCCGCTCGGCAATGAGCTGATCGGCCAGCTCTCGATGGCCTTCTGGGACGTGTACTCGATCGTCGCGCCGCATCTCGACGGATTCACGCACGCCGACGAGATGGCGACGATCGCGGCCCACCAGAACATCGTGGACGCCGCGCGGGCCGGGGACATCACCGGCTTCATGAAGGCGCTGGGCGAGCACTACGCCCCGGTCAGGCGCCGGATCTCCGAGGCCCGCACCCGCGACAACGCCCCGGACTGACCCTGCCGCCCGCCCTTCCGGGGAGACGCGACCGGGCCCTGCCGGGACAGATCCTGGTCCGGCGGGGCCCTTGACGGCCGCCGCGAGCGCTGCCTAGGGTCCGTGTGCCGCCGGGACATCTGACGTCTTCTGTCTCGATGCCCGGCATTCACACCCCCGGCGCATCCCAGGAGGGCACCTCCATGCCGTTGACGGACCTCTCGCTCGCGGACTGTCGCGAATACCGGCCCGAGTTGCCGGTTCCGGACGGCTTCGACGCCTTCTGGTCGAGCACCCTGAGCGAGGCGTCCGCCGCCGGCGGTCCGGTGCCGAAGCCGGTGTTCGCCCCCGTGGACACCGGGCTCACCCAGGTCCGTACGTACGATGTGACATTGCCCGGCTTCGCCGGACGTCCGGTCCGCGGCTGGCTGCATCTGCCGGCCGGGGCCACCGAACCCCTCGGCTGCGTGGTCGAGTTCCTCGGTTACGGACGTGGGCGCGGCCTGGCGCACGAGAATCCGCTCTGGGCCTCCGCCGGTCACGCACACCTGATCATGGACACCCGCGGTCAGGGCTGGTCGGCCGCGAGCGGTTCCACCGCCGATACGGACGCCGGTGCGGCCGGCACCGTACCCGGTTTCCTCACCCGCGGCATCGAGAGCCCCGAAACGTACTACTACCGGCGGGTGTTCACCGACGCGGTGCGCTGTGTCGAGGCGATGCGCGAGCACCCCGCGGTCGATCCGGACCGGATCGTCGTGACCGGGGTCAGCCAGGGCGGCGGCATCGCCCTGGCGGTGTCGGGGCTGGTGCCGGGGCTGGCCGGGGTGATGCCGGATGTGCCGTTCCTCTGCAACTTCCGGCGCGGCACGGAGATTTCGGGCCGGCCGCCCTACACCGAGATCGCCGAGTACCTCAAGCTCCACCGCGACCGCGCCGGGACGACCTTCACCACCCTCTCGTACTTCGATGCCGCACTGCTCGCCACCCGCGCCACCGCTCCCGCACTGTTCTCGATCGCGATGATGGACGAGATCTGTCCGCCCTCCACCTGCTTCACCGCGTACAACCACTACGCGGGCCCCAAGGACGTACGCGTCCACGAGTTCAACGGACACGAGGGTGGCGCGGCGTATCAGCAGCGGGAGCAACTGGCCTGGGTGCGTTCCCTGTTCGCAGGCCCGCCGTCGGGGCGGGCCGGCCACTCCTGACCGGAGGCACCTTCCGTGCGCAGACGATCCATGCTTCTTGCCGCCGGCGCGGCGGCCCTGAGCGCCCAGTTCGGCGGCCGCGCCTTCGCCGCCGCTTCGGGCGGCGGCCCGCTCCTGGACCACGACACCCCCGTGGACCTGGACGGCAGCGAGTACGTCGACCTGTCGAACCAGGTCGGCGCACTCGCCCCGCTCACCGCGGGGACCATCGTCGTCACCTTCCGCACCACCAGCCACAACGAGGCGATGACCCTGCTCAGCGCCTCCGATCCGACCGAGCCCTCGTCCGACATCACGCTGAATTTGAGCGGCGGCGCCCTTCAGTTCTCCGTGCGCGAGAAGGGTGCGGTACTGGTCAATGTCATGACCAGGACACGCTATGACGACGGGTTGCGTCATACCGTCGCCGTCACCGTCGACTCCTGGGGCACCCGGCTGCACGCCGGCGGACGCAAGGTCTTCGAGACGGCACGGCGCTCCTTCTTCGCCGCCGTCTCCGGGCTGAGCGCACTCGCTCTCGGCCGCAATCTCGACAGCGACCACCCCGGCGGCGAGTGGTTCTGCACCGGCACGATCGAGCGGGCCGCAGTCTGGGACCGGGTGCTCGACGAGGCCGAACTGGTCGCGCAGAGCCCCCGCCCCGACCTCGCCGATCTGGGGAGGATCTCCACGGTCCTGAACAGCGACACTCCCGCCACCTGGGTCGTCACCGGCGACAGCATCACCCACGGCGCCCTGCACACCAACGGCTGGCGCAGCTACCCGGAGCACTGGACGGAGCGGGTCCGCTGGGAGCTGGGCAAGCCGAAGAACCGGGACTTCGTGATCGATTCCGGCGTGAGCGGCGCCACCAGCGCCGAACTCGTCGCCATGTTCGGGGAGCGGGTCACCGCCTTCTCGCCCCGGGTGGTCTCGATCATGATCGGTACGAACGACATCGCCACGTCCGGCCTCGGCCCCGAGGCCTACCGGGCCAACCTCGTCTCGCTCGTCCGCTCGGTGCGGGCACTGCCCGGCTCGCCGGTTCCGGTACTCCAGTCACCCAACCCGGTCGATCCGGCCAAGTGGCCCGGCCGGGTGGGACTTTCACGGTACGCACAGGTCATGGGCGAGGTCGCGGCGGAGCAGAACGCCGTGTTCATCGACCACCACGACGACTGGCTGAGCGGCAACGGCGGCCAGGTCCCGCTCTCCCTGCTCAACGACGGGCTCCATCCCGATGAGCGGGGCCATCATCGCCTCGCGCTGAAGATGATCAAGGACTTGCGGGTCTTCGACATCGACAGCCGGGTCTGCTCGCTGCGCATCCCGTAGCGGCGCGCGGGTCTCGGCACCCGCCCCCGGCCCCCGGCCCGGCCTTCCCAGAAGCACCACCCCCTTCCGAGAAGAGAGATCGTCCATGCAGCGAAGAGTCTCCGTCGCTCTGCTCAGCGCCGCCATGCTGGTGGTCACCGCGACCGGCACCGCCCACGCCGCCTCCCCCGCCCCCGGTCAGCCGACCTCGCAGGACCTGACCGTCGACGGGGTGGGTTCGCCCCACTACCGCATCCCGGCACTCACCACCTCCGTCAAGGGCACGGTGCTCGCGGCCTACGACGCCCGCCCCACCCTCGGCGACCTGCCGAGCAACATCTCCATCGTGCTGCGCCGCAGCACCGACAAAGGTGTGACATGGCAGCCGCAGCAGGTGGTCCACCAGGACGCCGCGCCCAAGGGCTACGGCGACCCGAGCCTGCTCGTGGACCGCACCACCGGCCGGATCTTCCTGTTCTACGCGGCCTCGGTGAACCAGGGCTTCTTCGGCTCGGGCACCGGCAATGACGAGACCGACCCGAACGTCCTCCAGGCCGACTACAGCTACTCCGACGACGACGGGGTGACCTGGACCCATCGCCGTATCACCAAGCAGATCAAGAACCCCGCCTGGGCGGGCATGTTCGCGGCCTCCGGCGAGGGCATCCAGCTGCGCCGGGGCCCGTACAAGGGCCGGCTGATCCAGCAGTACGCCGTCCGCATCAACGGTGCCAACCACGCGGCGAGCGCCTACAGCGACGACCACGGCGAGACCTGGAAGATGGGCAATCCGGTCGGTCCCGGCGGCGACGAGAACAAGACAGTCGAGCTGTCCGACGGCAGGGTCATGCTCAACAACCGTTCGAAGCCCTACCGGACGATCGCGTACTCCACCGACGGCGGGGTCAACTACACCCCGTTCGCCCAGGACACGCAGCTCACCGACCCGGCGAACAACGCCTCGGTGATGCGGTACGCCCCCGATGCCGCACCGTCGAACCCGCAGTCCTCGTGGCTGCTGTTCAGCAACACGGAGGACGCCTCGGCACGGCGCAACCTCACGGTGAAGATGTCCTGCGACAACGGGAAGACCTGGCCGATCCGGAAGGTCGTCGACCCCGGCGCCGCGGCCTACTCGACGCTGACCCGGCTGCCCGACGGCCGCCTCGGACTGCTCTACGAAAGGGCCGACTACCAGCACATCACCTACGCGTCCTTCGACCTGAAGTGGCTCGGCGGCACCTGCGCCGACATCACGATCACCCCGCCGGCGACGCTCAAGGCCGGTACCGGCACCGAGGTGACGGTGCGGGTGGTCAACCGGATGGACGTGCGCCGTGACCGGGGCACCGTCGATCTCACCGTGCCCGGCGGGTGGACGACGAGCCAGGTCGTCGTCCCGGCGCTCAACCCGGGCCAGGGAGCGAATGTGAAGGTCCCGGTGACCGTCGCGGCGGGCACCTCGGGCGGTGTCACGCTCACCGCCACGTACCGGGCGAGCGGCAAGCAGGCGTCCGGCAGCGCGACGGCGACCGTGACTCCTTAGGGTCCGGCCCCCGGGAGGTGGCGCGCGTTCCCGTCCCGCACCTGCCCGCGCACGGGTGCGACGATGTGGGCGTCCAGCACCTCCCGGAGCGTCGGAACAGGCGGTAGCACGGTGGCAGTGACAGGTTTACGCATCGGGGTGGTCGGCGGCAGCATCGCCGGCTGCGCGATGGCGGTCGCGGGGGCGCGGGCCGGGGCGGACGTCACCGTCCACGAGCGCAGCGACGGCGCGCTGCAGGACCGGGGATTCGGCATCGTCATCCCTCCGCCGCTCCATCAGGAGCTGGTCGCGGGCGGGTATCTGGGCGCGGACATGCCGACGGCACCGGTCGCCGCCCGGGTCTGGCTCGCACGGGCGCCGGGGCGTCGGACGGCACGTGAGCTGGCACGGCAGCAGGCCCCGGTCGCGGCGTGCAACTGGGGTCTGCTGTGGCGGGCGTTGCGCTCGAACATCGGGGGCAGCACCTACCACCGCGGGCGGCCCGTCGGCTCCGTCGTCCGTACCGCCTCCGGCGGCGCCCTGATCCGTACCGCGGACGGCGAGCGGGAGTACGACATCGTCGTCGGGGCGGACGGGCACCGGTCCGTCACCCGTGGACTGATCGCACCCGAGGTGCGGCCGGTTCCCGCCGGATATCTGGTCTGGCGGGGCACGATCCCGGCGAGCGCGCTCCGCGACCATCCGGAGCAGCTGGCACTGCTGGAGAGCGCCTGGGTCACCCTGGGCTTCCCCGGCGGACACGGTGTCTTCTACCTGATCCCGGGAACGGAACCGGGATCACGGCTGCTGGCGTACGCCATCTACGCGCCTCCCCCGGCGTCGGTGACGGCACCGGGGTCCGGTGCCCCGGTCTCCGCCGCGTACGTGCGGCACATCGCCGGGGAACACTTCCCCGCGGAGTGGGCCGACATCGTCGCCCGGGGCGAGCACACCTCCCAGGCGCTCCACCCGGTCGCCGACTTCGTCGTGCCGCGGGCGGCGGAACCCCCCTTCCTGCTGGCCGGCGACGCGGCGAGCGTGACCCGGCCGCACACCGCGAGCGGGGCGGTCAAGGCGCTCCAGGACTCGTTGTGCCTGGAACGGGCGCTGCGCGCGTCCTCCTCGGCGGCGGAGGCCCTGCACCGGTACGCGGAGGAGCGTTCCGCCGAGGGGGCCCGCCTGGTCGGACTCGGTCGCAGGCTGGGGCGGGAACTCGTCAAGAGCCCGCCCGACTGGCCGACGATGGGGCCGGCCGAGGTGGCCGCGCTCAGCCGCGCCGCGTTGAACGGCGCCGACAGTTATCTGTACGGCAGCGTCCAGCGGCACTGACGGATCCGGACCCGGTCGCGGACCCGGTCGCCGTCCCGGTCGCGGTCGCGGGGCGGGGTCAGCGGCCGGGCCGTGCGGTCGAAGCCGCGTCGGCGGTCAGCGCGGCCATGTCCACGACCCGGTCGGCGGCCTCCACCACGGCCGGGTCGTGCGTGGCCACGACCGTGACGCAGTCGTCCTGGCGGGTGCGCTCGGCGAGAAGCGCGGCCAGTTCGCCGGCCCGGGACCGGTCGACGGCCGCCGTCGGTTCGTCGATCAGCAGCAGTTTCGGGGAGAGGAAGAGCGCACGGGCCAGGGCGACGCGCTGGCGTTCGCCGCCGGAGAGCTGTTCGGGGCGGTGGCGCAGGCGATGGCCGAGGCCCACCCGGGTCAGGGCCTCCTCGGCGCGGGAGCGGTGCGCGCGGGGGCGTCGGCCACCGATGTGCACGGCGGCGAGCAGCTGGTCGACGGCGGCCAGTCCGGAGAGCAGATTGCCGCTCTGGAACATGTAGCCGATCCGTTCGCGGCGCGCCTCGGCGCGCCGGGCGTCGGAGAGTCGGGCGAGGTCCTCGCCGTCCAGCAGGACCTGTCCCGCGGTGGGCCGCAGCAGCGCTCCCGCGACGGCGAGCAGCGTGGACTTGCCGGAGCCCGACGGGCCGACGAGGGCCGTCATACGGCCGGGTCCGAAGGTGACGTCGAGGTCGTCGAAGACGGTGGTACGGGCGTCGGCGCGGCCGAACTCGACGGTTACGCCGGTCAGTTCGAGGCTCATCGGTTGGCTCCCAGCATGGTCAGCGGGTCGGCTGCGGTGACCCGGCGCAGGGTCAGGGCGGTGCCCGCGAGGCCGACGGCCGCGACGGTGCACATGGTGGCGGCGAGGGTGGTGGCGGGCAGGCTGAACGGCACCTTTTCACCGACCAGCAGCCCGACCGCTCCGGCGAGCACGGCGCCCGCCGCGGTGCCGAGGACGACGACCAGGGCCGCCTGGAGCACGGTGTGGGCGAGCAGCCGCCGGCGGGAGGCGCCCAGTGCGCGCAGCAGGGCGAGTTCGGGCTGCCGCTGCACGGTCCACACGGCGAAGAAGGCGCCGACCACGAGCGGGGCTATCAGATGGAGGAAGACCTGGATCGAGGTCATGGTGACGCGCTCGCCGGTGTAGCCGGGGGCCGCCTCGTACGCCTTCTCCTTGGTGAGGGTGGTGGTGGAGTGCCGCGCGTCGAGGATCGCGGTCGAGGTCCTGGCCGGCGGGGTGCGCAGGGCCAGGGCGCTGAACTGGTCGGGGATCGCGACGGCCGCGGACGCCGGGGCACCGGGGGTGCTGAAGCGGATGCGCTGCCAGGTCTTCAGCGGGACGTAGGCGACGGGCACATGGCCGTAGCTGGAGCGCTCGGTCAGCCCGATGACGCGCAGTTCGATGTCGAGCCGGTCGATGACAAGGGTGTCGCCGACGCGTACGCCCTCGTCGGCGAGCTCGGCGGACATCACGATGCTGTCCGCCTTCCCGTCCGCGAGGGCCTCGCCCTCGGTGACCGAGGGGTCGAGGAAGGAGTCGGGCTCGACGCCGAAGGCGGCGAGATCGACCTCGGCGCCACGGTTCGTCGTACCGCGGGTGATGGAGACGCCCAACGGGGTCGTGTCGGTGTCCGCGTCCGCACGCCAGGCGGCGGCGGTCTTCTCGTCGAGGAGGCTGCGGGCGAACTGGTCGGACCGGGCGTCCGAGGAGAAGACCAACTGCGAGGCGGGAAGGCGGCGCAGCGCGGAGATGGTGTCGTCACCCAGGCCGGTGGTGAAGCCGGAGACGATGCCGACGAGTGCGGCGACGAGCACCACGACGGACCCCATGAGCAGGAAGCGCCCTCGGGCGGCGCGCAGCTCCAGCAGAGCGAGGAACACGGCGGTTCCCTTCGATGGATCGATGTTAGGGACGGTGTGTCGCCAACATAGATGATGGGGACGCGGCGTCCCCAAGTGGGGGGTGGGTGGTGCGCCGGGGCTTCTAGACTGGGCCGGTGCCCAGGATCAGAGCCGCCACGGTTGCCGAGCACCACGCCCAGCAACGGCTGGCCCTGGTGCGGGCGGCGCGCGAACTGCTGGAGGGCGGCGACGCCGAGGCCGTGACCTTCACCGCGGTCGCCAGGGCCACGGGCCTCGCCCGCAACAGCGTGTACAAGTACTTCCCCGGCCGCCCCGAGCTGCTCGCCGCGGTCGTGGAGGACGCGATGCCGCGCTGGACGGACGCCGTCCGGGCCGGCATGTCGGCGGCCGGTACACCGGAGGAGAAGATCGCCGCCTATGTGTCGTCCCAGCTGGAGCTGGTGCGCGGCGGGGAGCACCGGATCGCCCAGGCGCTGGCCGGGGTCCGGGACGCGACGGTGGTGCGGGAGAGCGCGGTGCGCGCCCACCGGGAGCTGCTCACCCCGCTGATCGGCGCGCTGACCGAGTTGGGCGAGGAGGACCCGCGGCGCACGGCGCTGCTCCTCCAGGGCATCGTCAACGCGGCCACGACGGCGATCGAGAGCGGCGACGACCCCCGGGCGGTGACGGACCGGGCGGTCCGGATGGCCGTCACCGCGATCACCGGGGCGCCGCCGGGGCGGTGAGGGACCGGACGGCCCCTCGCCTCCGCCGCCCGAAGGCGTCCGTCACCCCGGCTGCGGGACCGGCGAGGGTGCGAGGCGGGTGCGGATGCCGTCGAAGTGGGTGCGCATGGCACGCACCGCGCGTTCGCCGTCGGCCGCCGCGACCGCCTCGACGATCTCGCGATGCTGGGCGCAGGTGGCCATGGGGTCCTGATGGCCGTCGTCGAGATCTTCGCGCACCCGGTCCATGGCCGCCCAGAACGCGTCGAGCACCTCGCTGAGCAGGTGGTTGTCGAGCGAGGCGTAGAGCGCGAGGTGGAAGGCGCGGTCGGTGCCGCGCGCCACCCGGCCGCCGTCGCGGGCCTCGGCGTCCATCTTCTCGACGAGGCCGCGCAGCACGTCGAGGTCCTCGTCGGGGATGCCGGCCGTGACGGCGCCGACCAGGCCGGCCTCCAGCGCCTCCCGCACCTTCATCAGCTCGAAGAGACCCGACTCCCCCTGCCGGTGACGGACGGCGGCACGGAAGGCGAGCCCTTCGGCGAAGGGTGACAGGGAGAGCGAGCCGACGAAGGTGCCGTAGCCGCGGCGGATCTCCACGACGTTGACGGCCTGGAGCGCCTTGAGGGCTTCGCGCACCGATACCCGGCCGGCCCCGAAGAGCTCCATCAGCTCCGCCTCCGTGGGCAGCGCGTCACCGGGGCCGAGTCTGCGTTCCAGGATCAGCTCCTTGAGCCGGCGCTCTATGTCCTGAGCCATGGTGGGGCGCGCCACAACATCCTCCCGAGGTGCGATTGCCCCTTGACCGGTCACAGGAGCATCTGTTTAAGGTGAGCCAGACATAGGACATCTTACGTCTCACGTCTCGATCCGTGCAGCTGCCTCGGGCCACGGATCGGCGCATCGACCGAGCTGGAGCCCTCACCATGTCCCTGACCTCACCGCTGCACGGCGTCGTCCCGCCGGTCTGCACCCCGCTCGACCCCCGGGGGGAGGTCGACACCGCGTCCCTCGCCCGGCTCGTCGAGCACCTCATCGGCGGTGGTGTGCACGGGCTGTTCGCGCTCGGCTCCACCAGCGAGGTCGCGTACCTCACCGACGAGCAGCGCGCCACGGCGCTGGAGACCGTGGTCGATACGGCCGACGGCCGGGTCCCGGTCCTCGCCGGTGTCATCGACACCACCACCGCTCGTGTCGTCGAACATGCCAGGTCGGCCGCCGAACTGGGCGCGGACGCCCTGGTGGCGACCGCGCCGTTCTACACCCGCACCCACGGCAAGGAGATCGCCCAGCACTTCCGGCGGCTGCGCGCGGCGGTCGACCTGCCGCTGTTCGCGTACGACATCCCGGTCGCCGTGCACAGCAAGCTCTCCCCCGCGCTGGTGCGCGAGCTCGCCGAGGACGGCACGCTGGCCGGCCTCAAGGACAGCAGCGGCGACGAGGGCGGACTGCGCCGCCTGATCGTCGAGCTGGGTGGCCGCGAGGGCCGCACGGACGGACCGGCGCCGTGCTTCAGCATCCTCACCGGCTCCGAACTCATCGTGGACGCGGCCCTGTTGGCCGGGGCCGACGGTGTCGTGCCGGGCATCGGCAATGTCGACCCGGCCGGCTACGTACGGCTCTACGACGCCGCGCGGGCCGGGAAGTGGGAGCTGGCCGCGAAGGAGCAGGAGCGGCTCGTCGAGCTGTTCGCCATGGTCGACGCCGGTCCGGAGGCGGACATGGGCCGCAGCTCCTCGGCGCTCGGCTCCTTCAAGGCGGCGCTCCGGCTGCTCGGCGTCATCGCCTGCGGCGACACCGCCTTCCCGCAGATCCAGCTGAGCGCCGAGTCCGTCGCCCTGGTCTCCCGGCGCCTGCGCGCCGCCGGCCTGCCGCCGGTCCGATGAACGACCGCTCCCGGCCGTCCGCCGGCAGAACGGGTGCCGCGGTGATCGGGCTCGACCTCGGCGGTACGAAGATCGCCGCCGCACTCCTCGGACCCGACGGCACGATCCTGTCCCGGCACACCCGGCCCACCCCGGCCCGGGACGGCGCGGCGGCCGTGCTGGACGCACTCGCCGGGGCGGCCGCGGCCGTCGATCCGGGGCGGCTGGCCACGGCGCTCGGCATCGCGGCGGCCGGGGTCGTCGATCCCCGTACCGGCATGGTCACCAGCGCCACCGACTCCATCCGCGGCTGGGCGGGCACCGCCCTGGGCGCCGGCCTCGCGGACCGCACCGGATATCCGGTGGCCTGCGACAACGACGTACGCGCCACGGCGGGTCCGGAACTCGCGGCGCTGACGGCGGACGGCGGACCGGACCGGGCGGACCAGGGGTCGCTGCTGTTCGTGGCGGTCGGTACGGGCGTGGGCGGCGCGATAGCCGTCGACGGGCGGATGCTGCACGGCGCGGCCGGTCTCGCCGGGCATCTCGGCCATCTGCCCAGCCCGGAGGCCGCCGGACTGCCCTGCACCTGCGGCGCCGCCGGACACCTGGAGGTCATCGCCTCCGGTCCCGGCATCGCCGCCCACTACGCCCGGCTGACCGGCGCCCCCGTGGACCGGCTCGAAAGCGTCGCCGCGCGGGCCGGGCAGGGCGACGCGTCGGCCGTCCGCGCCATCACCACCGGCGCGACCGCCACCGGCCAGGTGCTCGGCGGGCTCGCCAACGCGCTGGGGCCCGACCGGGTCGTCGTCGGCGGCGGTGTGCCGCGGATCGGCCCGCTGTACGGGGACGCCCTGGCCGCCGCCTTCACCGCGGAACTGATGCCGCCGCTGCGCGGGCTCGTGCCCCGGGCGCCTCTGTTCGGCGCCGACGCGGCGGTGCTCGGCGCCGCCGCCCTGACCACCGCACTTCCCCTCCACCACCCGGGAGTCCTTCGATGACCGCTCAGGAACTGGCCACCGCCCTCCAGGGCAAGCTGATCGTGTCCTGCCAGGCGCCCCCCGGCGACCCGATGCGGGAGACCGGCACCCTGGTCCGGCTCGCCCGGTCGGCCGTGGCCGGTGGCGGCGCCGCGATCCGCGCCAATGAGCCGGAGGTCGTCGCCGCGATCGTCGCGGCCGTGGACCTGCCGGTCATCGGCCTGTGGAAGGACGGAGACGTCGGCGTCTACATCACCCCGACCGTCCGGCACGCCCTGGCGATCGTGGAGGCCGGTGCCGATGTGGTCGCCGCCGACGCCACCGACCGGCCGCGCCCCGACGGATCCTCCTTCGCCGAGCTGGTCGCGGCGGTGCACGGGGCGGGCGCCCTGGTGATGGCCGACGTCTCCACGCTCGCCGAAGGCATCGCGGCGGCCGGGCAGGGCGCGGACTTCGTCTCCACCACCCTCTCCGGCTATGTGCCGGGCACGCCGGAGCAGACCGGCCCCGATCTCGGCCTGGTCTCCGCACTCGCCGCCGCGATCGACGTCCCGGTGGTCGCCGAAGGCCGTATCAACACCCCCGAGGAGGCCGCCGAGGCCCTGGCACGCGGCGCCCACAGCGTCGTCGTCGGCACCGCCATCACCGCACCGACCGCCCTGACCGCCCGCTTCGTCGCAGGCATCGCCCGGCCCTGACCTTCCCCCACCACGCGGCCCGGCGGCTCAGCGACGAGCCCCGTCCCGCATCCTGGAGTCACCGTGCAGACCACATCACCCGCCGAACTCCCCTGGTATCGAGAAGTGAGCGGTACCCAGTGGAAGTCGTTCTTCGCCGCCTGGATCGGCTACGTCCTCGACGGCTTCGACTTCGTGCTGATCACTCTCGTGCTCACCGAGATCAGTGACGACTTCGGGCTGAGCACGGTGCAGGCCGCCAGCCTGATCTCCGGTGCGTTCATCACCCGCTGGCTGGGCGGCGCGGTGCTCGGCGCCATCGGCGACCGGTACGGGCGCAAGCTCTCCATGGTCCTGAGCATCCTGCTGTACTCGCTCGGCACCTTCGCCTGCGGATTCGCCTGGAACTACCAGAGCCTGTTCGCCGCCCGGCTCGCCATCGGCATGGGCATGGCCGGGGAGTACAGCGCCAGCGCCACGTACGTCATGGAGAGCTGGCCCGCGAGGCTCCGCAGCCGGGCCAGCGGCTTCCTGATCTCCGGCTTCTCGGTCGGCTCGGTGCTCGCCGCGCAGGTCTACAACTGGGTGGTGCCGTCGCTCGGCTGGCGGTGGATGTTCTACCTCGGCCTGATACCGATCGCCATCGCGCTGTGGATGCGGCGGGCGCTGCCCGAGGCCGAGGAGTGGACGGAGAACGTCGCGGACAAGGGTGCCAAGCCCAATCCGTTCCGGCCGCTGTTCGTGACCCGGGGCCGGGCCGTCGTCAATACGGTCCTGGTCGTCGTCGCCACCGTCTCGCTCTTCCTGGTCTTCACCCCGGGCGGCGCCGGAATGGTTCCGGTGCTCTCGGTGGTCGCCGGACTGGCCCTCGCCGCGTTCGCCGTGCAGATGGGCGGGAGGCGCAGCTGGGTGCTGTATCTGTCGATGATCGTGACGCTGTTCTTCGCGTTCCTGTACTCGTGGCCGATCCAGGCACTGCTGCCCACGTATCTGAAGACCGAGCTCGGCTACTCCACCGACCAGGTCACCGACGTCCTGTACTTCGCGGGCTTCGGGACCATGGTCGGCTGCTGGACCGCGGGCTTCCTCGGTGACCGGATCGGTGCGAAGAAGGCGTACGCGCTGACGCTGCTCGCCTCGCTGGCCTTCGTGTATCCGGTCTTCGCCGTGCACGACAATCTGCTGCTGCTCGGCATTCTGCTCTTCCTGCTGCAGGCGACCAGCTTCGGCATCTCCGGGCTGCTGCCCCGATACATCGGCGGGCACTTCCCGACGGCGAGCAGGGGCGCGGCGCTCGGCTTCACGTACAACGTGGGGGCGCTGGGCGGTGCGGTCGCTCCGGTCCTGGGGGCGCATCTGGCGTCCGGGATGGATCTTGGGCAGGCGCTGGCCGTGCTGACCTTCGCGGGCACGGTGATCGTGGTGCTGCTGGTCGGGTTCGACGTACCGGCCCGGCTGAACCGGCTGACCGATCCCGATGCCGAACCGGACCATCTCGCGGTGCCGCCGGCGACGGAGCGCGGCAGGGCCTCACGCACCAAGGCCGCCGGCTGACCCGACGGCGCGGCCCACGCCCTCGACCCGGAGCAGCTCGGCGAACATCGGGATGCCCCAGCTGAGCACCATGTACCCGTGCGCGATGGTCCGTCCGTACGGGCCGGACGCGGCGCGTGCGACATCGGTGTGGATCCACTGGTGGTCCCCGGAGACGTGCGCGTGCGCGTCAATGAGTTCCTGGGTGATCTCCTTCCGGTCGAAGTGCCCGAGGTCGCGCCCGCTCAGCGCGAGGATCTCCGGGATGCCGTTCACGGTCAGCGGCATGGCGAGGGCGTCTCGTCTCTCTTCTCTTGGGGCAGGGGTCAGACGGCGGCGACCGCGGTATGTGACATGGCAACGGGCTCCGCGGCCTGCTCGTCGTGGTTGGGGCGCTTGAGCAGCAGGAGCATGCAGCCCAGGGTCAGTGCCACCCGGAAGACGGCGTACGCGATGACGGCGGTGATCGATCCGGTGCGGTTCAGCAGGAACCGGCCGATGATCGAGGTCGTGCCGCCGAACGGTCCCATACTGAATTGCCGGTGCAGTGAGACGCCGCGCGTCTCACTGCACCTGTCGGCCGAACGTCAGGCCGCGATCCGCTCGAAGACCGCGGCGAGACCCTGTCCGCCGCCGATGCACATGGTCTCCAGCCCGTACCGGGCCTCGCGGCGGTGCAGCTCACGGGTCAGCGTGGCGAGGATACGGGCGCCGGTGGCGCCGACCGGGTGGCCGAGGGAGACGCCGGAACCGTTGACGTTGACGCGCTGCTCGTGGTCCTTCTCGCCGAGGCCCAACTCGCGGGTGCAGGCGAGCACCTGAGCGGCGAAGGCCTCGTTGAGCTCGATCAGGTCGAGGTCGGCGAGGGTGAGTCCGGCGCGGTCGAGGGCGGCCCGGGTCGCCGGGACGGGGCCGATGCCCATCGTCGCGGTGGGCACCCCGGCACGGGCGAAGGAGACCAGCCGGACCAGCGGGGTGAGGCCGAGCCGTTCGGCGGTGGCGGCGCTGGTGACCAGGCAGGCGGCGGCCGCGTCGTTCTGGCCGCTGGCGTTGCCCGCGGTGACGGTCGCCTCCGGGTCGGACTTCGCCATGATCGGGCGCAGCGCGGCGAGTTGTTCGGCGGTGGTGTCGGGGCGGGGGTGCTCGTCGGCGGTGACGACGGTCTCGCCCTTGCGGGTGCGTACGGTGACGGCGACGGTCTCCGCGTCGTACCGGCCCTCCGCCGCTGCCCGGCCGGCGCGCTGCTGCGAGCGCAGGGCGAGGGCGTCCTGGTCGGCACGGCTGATGCCGTAGGCGCGCCGGAGGTTCTCGGCGGTCTCGATCATGCCGCCCGGCACGGGATGGTTGACGCCGCCCGCGGTGACCCTGCCCCGGGCCAGCGAGTCGTGGAGCTGGAGGCCGGGGCCCTTGATGCCCCAGCGGCCGTCGTGCGTGTAGTACGGGGCGGCGCTCATCACGTCGACGCCGCCCGCGACGACGACCTCGCTGAACCCGGCCCGGATCTGCATCGCCGCGTCGAGCACGGCCTGGAGGCCCGATCCGCAGCGGCGGTCGACCTGGGAGCCGGTGACGGTCTCGGGCAGTCCGGCGTCGAGAGCGGCGACCCGGCCGATGGCGGGGGCCTCGGCGGAGGGGTAGGAGTGCCCGAGGATCACCTCGTCGACGGCGGCGGGGTCGATTCCGGTACGGGCCACGACCTCGGCGATGACGCGTGCGGCGAGTGCGGCCGGCGTCTGCTGTGCGAACACTCCGCCGAAACGGCCGATGGGGGTGCGCAGTGGTTCACAGATGACGACATCGAGCTGCTGATCGGGCACGGCGTGACCTTTCGGAGGCGAGTGGCGTGTGCCGCCGACCCTTGCACCCGGCGACTGAGCCGGTCCAATATCCAGTTCGCCCTGGTTCAAGACGTGGCGCGTCTCAATGCCGGCTCGCGGCGGTTCGGCCCGCGGCCGGGCCCGACGGCGTGGGCAGGGCCTCCTCCGCCACCGCCAGTACCGCCCGCAGCGCGGCGGAGGGGTTGTCGGCGCGCCAGGCCAGCGCCGCCTGGAGCCGGATCGGCGGCCCGGCCAGGGGCCGGTAGACGAGGCCGTTCTGCTGGATGTGCTGGACGGAGGTGACAGTGAGCGTGACGCCGACACCCGCGGCGACCAGCGCCAGGATGGTGTACGAGTCGGGCGCCTCCTGGACCACCCGGGGGTTGAACCCGGCGGCCTCGCAGGCCCCGACCATCGCGTCGCGCACGGTGGAGCCGGTGTTGGCGGGAAAGGAGACGAAGGGCTCCTCGGCCAGGACGCCGATGGGGACGCTCTCCAGCCGGGCGAGCGGGTGGTCGAAGGGCAGCGCGCACACCAGCTCCTCCTCGTCGATCACCCGGTACGCCACTCCCGGCCGGGTCACCGGCAGCCGGACGAAGCCCAGGTCGAGCGAGCCGTCGGCGACCCGGTCGAGGGCGACGTTGGCGTAGGTCTGCCCCTTCATGACCAGTTCGAGCGCGGGGTGGGCGGCGCGCACGGCCCGGGTGAGGAGCGGCAGCGTCTCGTGGCTGGAGGCGCCCGCGAAGCCGATGGTGACCCGCCCGTACTCGCCGCGGCCCGCCGCCCTCGCGGCACGCACCGCGGTGTCGAGGTCGTCGAGCACGGTCCGTACCGGCTGGAGGAAGGACTCCCCCGCGCTGGTGAGCCGCACCGACCGGGTGTTGCGTTCGAAGAGCTGGACGCCCAGCTCCTTCTCCAGTTGACGGATCTGCTGGCTCAGCGGCGGCTGGGCCATCTGCAGCCGTTTCGCGGCCCGCCCGAAGTGCAGCTCCTCGGCCACGGCGACGAACGCGGACAGATGACGCAGCTCCATGCACGCTCCTTCGGCCGCCGGCCGCCGGCCGTCACCGGTCACCGGTCACCGGTCATCGACTGATCCGATTCATTAATCAGACGTCTCGATACGACCTTAATTTGGTATTGGACAGCAATCAATAGCCGCTGACACGGTGGGGCGACGCGCATACCCAGGACGCGCCAGCAGAGCCGGAGGAGCACCGTGGCCACGACGGACCGGAAAGACAAGACGATGTCGATGAAGGCGGCGATCACCACCTTCGTCCACGACGGCGGCACCGTCTGTCTCGAAGGCTTCACCCATCTCGTCCCGACCGCCGCGGGCCACGAGATCATCCGCCAGGGCCGCCGCGACCTCACCGTGGTCCGGATGACCGCGGACATCGTGGTGGACCAGATGATCGCCGCGGGCTGTGTCTCGCGGCTGGTCTCCTCCTTCGTCGGCAACTCCTCCGCCGGGTCGCTCGGCGAACTGCGCCGCCGCATCGAGACCGGTGAACCGGCGCCGCTCGCCTTCGAGGAGTACAGCCACTACGGAATGATCTGCCGCTACCTGGCCGGCGCCCAGCGGCTGCCGTTCCATCCGCTGCGCAGCTACGGCGGCAGCGATCTGCCGTCCGTCAACAGCGGTCTGCGCAAGGTCACTTCGCCCTACCCCGGCCCGGACGGCGAGCCCGAGCAGATCTATGTCGTACCGCCCGTCAACCCGGATGTGACGATCATCCACGCCCAGCGCGCCGACCGCAGCGGCAACACCCAGATCTGGGGCCTGACCGGCATCCAGGCCGAGGCGGTGTACGCGGCGGACAAGGCGGTCGTCGTCGTGGAGGAGATCGTCGACGACGAGGTGATCCGCTCGGACCCGAACCGCACGCTCGTCCCCGCCCACGCGGTCGACGCGGTCGTCGTCTGTCCGCGCGGCGCGCACCCCTCCTTCGCGCAGGGGTACTACGACCGGGACAACGCCTTCTACCGCGCCTGGTCGCACATCAGCAAGGATCCGCAGCGGCTCCAGGAGTGGCTGGCCGAATGGGTGCTCGGGACGGCCGACCACGCGGAGTACGTCGACAAGCTCGGCGAGGAGTACTGGGCGGGCCTGGCGGTCGGCGAGGCGCTGAGCCTGCCGGTGAACTACGGGCGGCGGCTGTGAGCGGACAGGCAGGACGGGCAGGACGGGCAGGACAGGCAGGACGGGCGACGGAATCGGGACACGAGAAGGAACGCGCCATGGCCATCACCACCACCGCACCGGACAGCATCACCTCGTCGGAGCTGCTCTCCGTCGTCGCCTCCCGTGAACTGGCCGCGCGCCGCACCGTGTTCGCCGGCATCGGCCTGCCGACGCTCGCCACCGAGCTGGCGCATCTGACGGTCGCCCCGGAGATCGAGGTCGTGTACGAGTCCGGGGTGTGCGGCGCGCACCCCTCGCACCTGCCGGAGACCATCGCCGACGCGGTCCTGATCACCGGTGCCGAGGCGGTGCTGTCGATGCCCGCGCTCTTCGGCTGTGTCCTCCAGGGCGGCCATATCGACGTGGGGTTCCTGGGCGCCGCGCAGATCGACCGGTGGGGCAATCTCAACACGTCCGTGATCGGTGACTGGGACAGCCCCGCGGTCCGGCTGCCCGGTTCCGGCGGTGGCATCGAGGTGATGGCCAACTCCCGTGAGGTCTTCGTCGTGATGCGCCGCCACAATCCGCGTTCCTTCACCGGGACCCTCGACTTCTGCACCACCCCCGGCCCCGACCGGGCACTGGCCGAGGGCATCCGGCCGCTGGGCAACGGTGTCACCCGGGTCATCACCGAACTGGGCATCCTGGCCCGCACGGGCGTCGGCGAGGAGCTGAGGCTGGTCGCCGTCCACCCCGGCGTCACCGTCGAACAGGTACGGGCGGCCACCGGCTGGGACCTGAAGGTGGCCGGCACGGTCGGGACCGTACCGCCGCCGACGGAGGCCGAACTCCGGCTGCTGCGCGAGGACGTGGACCCGGAACGCGTCTATCTTCGCTGAGACGCATCACATGTCACAGCCGCTCGCTTGGACGCATCACATGTCACAGCCGCTCGACCGGACGGATCACATGTCACACCCCGAGAGGACCGCAACCGCCATGCGTATCAGGATCGTCGGCGCCGGGGCCATGGGCCGCGGCATCGCCCAGTGGGCGGCGACCGCCGGACACACCGTCGAGCTGTGCGACGTGCGCACGGAGGCCGTGACGGCCGCCGTGGACTTCGTACGGTCCATGCTCGAACGGGCCGTCCAGAAGGGCCGGATGTCCGCCGAGGACCGCGCCGCCGCCCTGGAGCGGCTGGTCCCGCTCGACGACCCCTGGGCAAAGGGGCCGGACATCGAGCTGGTCGTCGAGGCCGTGCGGGAGGACCTCGACACCAAGACGGAGGTCTTCGGCAGGCTGGAGCGGGTGCTGCCCGCGACGGCGGTCTTCGCGACCAACACCTCGTCCCTGTCGGTCACCCGGATCGCCGCGGCGCTGAAGGACCCGACGCGCCTGGCCGGGCTGCACTTCTTCAATCCGGTACCGCTGATGAAGATCGTCGAGATCGTGCCCGGCGCGGCCACCCGCCCGGAGATCCCGCCGGTCCTCACCGCGCTCGTCGAGAGCTGCGGACACCGCGCGGTCACCGTCGCCGACACCCCCGGCTTCCTGGTCAACCACGCCGGCCGCGGTCTGGTCACCGAGGCGCTCGCGCTGCTGGAGGAGACGGTCGGCGACCCGGCGGACATCGACCGGATCGCCCGCGACGTACTGGGCCTGCGGATGGGCCCGTTCGAGCTGATGGACCTCACCGGGCTGGATGTGACGGCCGCGGTGATCGACTCGATCTGGCAGGGCTTCCGGTACGCGGACCGGCTCCGCCCCTCCTACCTCACCCCCAACCGGGTGGCGGCCGGACTGCACGGCCGCAAGACCGGGCACGGCTGGTACGCGTACGGTCCCGAGACGCCCGCCCCCGCGCCGGAACCGCCCGTCACGGGCGACGCGGACCGTCCGGTGTTCGTCCACGGCACCGCGGGGCAGGACCGGGACGCGGCCGCGCTGCGGGCGGCGCTGACCGCCGCGGGCGCCGTCGTCGAGACCGGCACCGGGCCGTCCGCCGAAGCCCTGGTGCTGGTTCCGGTCTGGGGCACCGCGGTCGCCGAGGCAGTCGCCGGGAACGGGCTGCCCGCGGGGCGCACCTTCGGCGTGGACCCGCTGCCCGCGGCCGGCCGGCGCCGGGTGCTGGCCGTGACCCCGGCGGCGGATCCGGCCGCCGCGCGCGACGCCCGCGCGGTGCTGGCCCGCGCGGCGGAGGGCGACGAGCCCTGGGCGGTCTCGGTGGTGCGGGACACCGCGGGCTCGGTCGCCCAGCGGCTGCTCGCCTCGATCGTGTCGGTCGCGGCGGGCATCGCGGAGCGCTCCATCGCCGCCCCCGCCGATATCGACCTGGCCGTCACCACCGGACTCGGCTACCCCGTCGGCCCGCTGGCCTGGGGCGACCGGATCGGCGCGGACCGGATGCTGGAGCTGCACCGGGCGCTGCACCGCACGACGGGCGATCCGCGCCACCGCCCGAGCCGCTGGGTCACCGAACGCGCCCAGCTCGGTCTCACGCTGACGGACCCGGGCACCTCGCCCGCCGACTGCACGACCGGCGCCGCACCCTCGTAGGACTTCATAGGGCTCATGGGGCTCATGGGGCTCATAGACGCGGGCGGGGGTGCTGTCGGCAGGCTGCGGCACTCCCCCTTCGCGCTCGTCCTCGCGGATGTCCGTTTCGTACAAGACCCGCGCCGGCGCCCGGCATACGGTCGGGGCATGACTCCACGCATGGACGCGATCGGCATCGTCACGACGGATCTGGCCGCATCGCTCACCTTCTACCGCCGGCTCGGCCTCGACATCCCCGCCGGAGCGGAATCCGCACCCCATGTCGAAGTGACGCTGCCGGGCGGGCAACGACTCCTCTGGGACACCGAGGACGTCACCCGCTCCTTCGACCCCGGATGGACCCCGCCGACCGGCGGCGACCGCCTCTCGCTGGCCTTCCTGTGCGACAGCCCGGCAGAGGTGGACGCGGTGTACGACGACCTGACCGGCGCGGGATACCGGGGGCATCTGAAGCCGTGGGACGCCGTGTGGGGGCAGCGTTACGCGACGGTCCTCGACCCGGACGGCTGCGCGGTGTCGTTGTTCGCCGCCAACGGCTGAGGCCGGGGGCCCGGACGCGAGCGGCTATCGGGCTAGGGTCTGCCCGGCGGATCAGCGCCCCCGGCCATGATCCGCCGGACAGGCCCTAGGTGGGCGGTCAGGGTGGTCCCGGCCAGGTCACGCATCTCCCGGGCGAGATGGGCCTGGTCGGTGCAGCCCGCCTCGACCGCCGCCTCGGCGTACGGCGTCCCGGACCGTGCGAGGGCGAGCGCGCGCTGCAGCCGCAGGACCCGGGCGAGCGTCTTGGGCCCGTAACCGAAGGCCGCGAGCGAACGCCGGTGCAGCTGGCGGGTGCCGAGGCCGGCCCGGTGCGCGGTGTCCGCGACGGACCGTCCGGCGCCGAGCCGGTCCGCGACGTACCGCATCAGCGGGTCCGGCGGTGTGCTCTCGGCGGCCCGGCGCAGCGCGATGTTCTCCAGCGCGGCAGCCGGGTCGGGCGCTTCGGCGAGCTGCTCGGTGAGTACGCGGACCCGTTCTCCGGGCCACAGGTCCGCGAGCCCGACGCGACGGTCGCGCAACTCGTGCGCCGGCACACCGAGCAGCGCGGGGGCCGTGCCGGGTGCGAAGCGGATGCCGACGCACTGCCCGCCGGCCGGGGCGGACGGCGTCGCGGCCCGGGTGTCGGGGCCCGCGACGAGCAGCCGTCCGCCGATCCAGAGCAGGTCCATGCAGCCGTCGGGCAGCACCGGATGGACCGCGCCCTCCGGCACGCCCAGTGTCCACACGATCGCACCGTCGAACCGCGACGTCCGCTCTTCGTACCTGTCGCCCATACCCCACACGCTAATCTCGTCGACGGACGGAATCGGCTTCCCGGGGGCGGTCATGACGGCACTGATGGAGTTCACCACCGACAACGGCGCCACCGTGACGGTCGAGGTCGACCGTCACACCCAGGGCGCGCAGCTGGTCGCGCTGGGCGACGACAACACCCTGGCCAGGGCCGGGCGTACGTTCGACAGCGCACTCACGGGAATCCGGTCGGCGGCCGAGTCCGCCCTCGCGGTGTTCCGGGACGGCGACCTGAAACCGGACGGTGTGGAGCTCGAATTCGGGGTGAAGATCACGGCGGAGGCCGGGGCGGTGATCGCCAGGAGCGCGGTCGAGGGCCATCTGGTGGTCAAGCTGTCCTGGTCTCCCGGCGCGACCCCGTCGGTTCCGGCGGCACCGACCGTCCCGGCACCCGCGCCCGCCCCCTAGGGTCCGTCCGGCGGGCACGCTCAGCCGTCGGACGCGTCGTCCGGCCTATCCGGGTTCGGCTTGTCCGGCTCCTTGTCGCGGCTCGGTTGAAGCCTGGACTTCACATCGTCCGGCGGCAGGAACTTCGACCAGCGTTCGGGGAACTCGGACGGCATGTAGGGGCTGTCGCCTTCATCGTCGTCCTCGTCGTCCTCGTCATCCTCGTCCCAGTACCCGTCGTCCTGGTTCCCCGCCTGCGCCCGCGCGACCAGTTCCGCCGCCTGGGCCGCGCGTACCCGGTCGTTCGCCGCGCGGGCGGCGGCCGTCGCCAGCGAGGGCCACACCCGGTCGATGGCCGCGTTCACCGCCGCTCCCACCAGCACCGCGAACGCGGAGATGCCGATCCACAGCAGGACGGCGATCGGGGCCGCCAACGAACCGTAGATCGTGGGCCCCTCGACCGTACTGGTGAGATAGATCCGCAGCAGGAAGCTGCCGAGCACCCACATCGCGAGCGCCACCAGCGCACCGGGCATGTCCTCGATCCAGGGCGAACGGACCGGCACGGACACGTGGTAGAGCGTCGTGAGGAACGCGATCGACAGCAGGATCACCAGCGGCCAGTACAGGACGCTTATGAGCTCGGTGCCCCATGGGACGAACTCCACGACCCGGTCGGGGCCGACGACGAGCAGCGGCAGCACGACGGAACCGAGCAGCAGCGCGACGACGTACAGCAGGAAGGAGAGCAGTCGCGTCTTGACGATGCCGCGCTGGCCGTCGAGGCCGTACATCACGGTGATCGTGTCGATGAAGACATTGACCGCGCGGGAGCCGGACCAGAGCGCGATGGCGAAGCCGATCGAGATGACATCGGGCCGGGCGCCGGTGGTGACGTCCGCCAGGAGCGGCTTGGCGAAGTCGTTGACGCCCCGCTCGCTGAGCACGGTCTGCGCGGCGTTGAGGATGTTGCGCTCGATGGAGGCGACCGTGGTGGTGCTGGTCCACTCGTCGACGTATCCGAGCAGCCCGATCAGGCCGAGGAGCAGGGGTGGCAGGGACAGCAGGGTGAAGAACGCCGCCTCGGCGGCGAGCCCGAGAATGCGGTACTCCATGCACGAGTTGACGGTGTCCTTGAGCAACTGCCAGGCCATCTGCCGCTTGGATACGTTGCGGTAGAGGACTCGGGCCCGGTGGAGCCGGCCCGGTGGCCGCTCGGGTGTTTCATTTGCTGCCTGCACGTCCTTACCGTATCGGCATGGCAGCCACCACCCACACCGTGTCCAACCAGGTACCACCGCTGACCGGCTACGACGTCTTCGCCGCCGACCGGGCGCTCACCGAGGCGGTGCAACGTCACACGTCACCCGGGCTCCTGGCCGAAGTCCGGGGCGAGCTCGGTGAGCTGGGCAGATCCGCGGGCTCCGCGCAGGTGCAGGAGTGGGGTGCGCAGGCGAACGGGAATCCGCCGGTGCTGCGTACCCACGACCGGTACGGCCACCGCATCGACGAGGTCGGGTTCCACCCGGCCTGGCACCGCCTGCTGGGCCACGCGGTCACCGCGGGCCTGACCGACGCCTGGGGCAGGCCGGGCGGTCATGTACGGCGGGCGGCCGGCTTCCTCGTGTGGACGCAGGCCGAGGCGGGCCACGGCTGCCCGCTGTCGATGACGCACGCGGCGGTGCCCGCGCTGCGCACCGATCCGGCACTGGCCGCCGAGTGGGAGCCGCTGCTCACCTCGACGGTGTACGAGCAGGGGCTGCGGCCCGCCGCGCGGAAGGCCGGTGTGCTCTTCGGGATGGGGATGACGGAGAAGCAGGGCGGCACGGACGTACGGTCGAACACGACTCGCGCCGAGCCGCTGGCCGCGGAGGGCGAGTATCTGCTCACCGGGCACAAGTGGTTCTGCTCGGCGCCGATGTCCGACGGTTTCCTGGTACTGGCCCAGGCGCCGGGCGGCCTGACGTGTTTTCTGCTGCCCCGGGTACTGCCCGACGGCACCCGCAACACGTTCGCGATCCAGCGGCTCAAGGACAAGCTGGGAAACCGGTCGAACGCGTCGGCCGAGGTCGAGTTCGACGGCACGTGGGCGCGCCGGGTCGGCGAGGAGGGGCGCGGGGTGCGCACCATCATCGGGATGGTGGCGGCTACCCGGCTGGACTGTGTGGTCGGTTCGGCGGCGCTGATGCGGCAGGCGGTGGCGCAGGCGATCCACCACTGCACGTACCGCAGCGTGTTCGGCGGGGTGCTGATCGAGAAGCCGCTGATGCGCAATGTGCTGGCCGATCTGGCGCTGGAGTCGGAGGCCGCGACGGTGCTGGCGATGCGGCTGGCCGCGGCCTACGACGACGGATCGGAGAGCGAGCGGGCCTTCCTGCGGATCGCGGTGCCCGCGGCGAAGTACTGGGTGACCAAGCAGTGCACGCCGATGGTGGCCGAGGCACTGGAGTGTCTCGGCGGCAACGGCTACGTCGAGGAGTCCGGGATGCCCCGGCTGCTGCGCGAGGCGCCGCTCAACTCGATCTGGGAGGGCTCGGGGAATGTGCAGGCGCTGGACGTGCTGCGGGCGCTGCAGCGTGAGCCGATGGCTCTGAACGCGTTCCTCCAGGAGGTCGGCAGGGCGCGCGGAGCCGATCACCGGCTGGACGGGGCGATCAAGGACATGCTGACGGAACTCGCCGATCTGGACGGGATCGAGGCGCGGGCCCGCCGGCTGGTCGAGCGGATGGCGCTGGTGCTCCAGGGTTCGCTGCTGGTGCGGTGGGCGCCGCCGGAGGTGGCCGACGCGTTCTGCGCGTCACGGCTGGGCGGGGACCGGGGCGCGGCCTTCGGGACGCTGCCGCACAGCCTCGATCTGGCGTCGATCGTCGAACGGGCGCGGCCCGTCGGTCCCTGACCGGCCCTGCCCGTAGCTGTACAGCAACGGAGGGTGGTGCTGCGCCGACACGGCACCACCCTCCATGCTGTGCACACCGAACAGTGGGGCACGCGCTCCGCCGCACGGTGGTTCCACCACTCTCATACGGCCCCGCACCCCCTCGCCAGAGTTGCAAAGGGTTGCAACCATTGTGCGGAGTGTGCGGTGCCGGTCCCCTCGCAGCGGCAGGATGGGGCCCGTGGATCGTCGAGCCTGCCTGGCATCTGGGGGGAACCGAGAGTGGAGACAAGCGACTCCGGGGTGACGCGAGCGGATGCCCGGCAGTCCGCCGCGGCCCTTCGCATGATCCACCGGGCCAGGGAGGACAGGCTCGTCGGCGACCGCCCGGCGGTCGCCCCGCGGGCCGAGATCGGCGCCTCGTGGGACCGGGTGCTGCGCAGCGGTATCGATCCGGACCAGTCCACCGAGAGTGTGCTGCTCGATGTGGACGAGATCGAGCACCGGCGCCGGAGCTCGACGCTGAGCGAGGTGATGCCGCTGCTGAACGACGGCCTGCTCTCCCTGGCGGACGCCGCCCAGCAGATCCTGGTGGTCACCGACGTGGAGTGCCGGGTGCTGTGGCGCCGGGGCAACGCGGGGGTGCTGCGCCGGGCGGACGACGTCTGTCTGGCGGAGGGCGCGGCCTGGGCGGAGGAGAGCACGGGGACGAACGCGATAGGTACGGCGCTGGTCTCCCGCGTCCCGGTCCAGGTCCATTCCTCGGAGCACTTCGTCCGCACCCTGCACAACTGGACGTGCGCGGCGGCCCCGGTCCGGGACCCGCGCGACGGCAAGGTGAAGGGCATCGTCGACATGAGCGGCCCCGCCTCGACGTTCCATCCGACGACGCTCGCCCTGGTCAGTTCGGTCGCCAGGCTGGCGGAGAGCGAGATCAGGAACCGGCATCTGCAGGCGATCGACCGGCTGCGTTCGGTGGCGGCACCGCTGGTGTGCCGACTGGGCGGCCGGGCCCTGGCGGTGGACACCCATGGCTGGCTCGCCGCGGTGACCGGGATGCCTCCGGTCGACCGGCTGCCGCTGCCCAAGTCCTTGCGGCCGGGCCGGGTGTGGCTGCCGTCGCTCGGGATGTGCCGGGTCGAGCCGCTGCCCGGCGGCTGGCTGCTCCAGGTCGCGGACGGTCCGTCGGACGGGGCTCCGCAACGGGTGGTGCTGGATCTGAGCCGGCCACGCGGACTCACGGTCAATGTGGTGGGCGCGGTGGGCACCTGGACGCAGCGGCTCTCGCCCCGCCACGCGGAGCTGCTGTACGCCCTGGCGCTGCACCGGGAGGGGCGTACGGCGTCCGAGCTCGCCCAGGACATCTTCGGCGACGCGACCCGGACGGTGACGGTGCGGGCGGAGATCTCCCGGATGCGCCGTCATCTCGCCCAGGTGCTCGCGCACCGCCCGTACCGCTTCGGCGAGGACGTCGAGGTGGAGGTGATCCATCCCGACCACCCGGCCGATCTGCTGCCGCACTCGACGGCTCCGGTGGTGGTCAGGGCGCGTACGGGCGACTGAGTCCTGAACGGAGGATCGGCCGCCGGTCCGCCGTCCGCGCTACGGGACCGGCTTTGGCGCGGGAGGCGGGGCGTGGTTCCCTGGCAGTCATGAGCAACCCCGTGCATACCGCCGCCACCGCCACCACCGAGGTGACCATCTGGTCCCTGGAACAGACCTCCCCCGACGACCTGCGGCCCGCCGCGGTCCCGGAGGGCGATGTGCGGATCGTGCGGTCGGAGACAGCGCTGCCCGAGTTCAGCCGGTTCCTCTACACGGCGGTCGGCGGCGACATCCGGTGGACGGACCGGCTCGGCATGACGTACGCGCAGTGGCAGGAGGCCCTGGACCGGCCGGGGGCCGAGACCTGGGTGGCGTACGCGAACGGCACCCCGGCGGGATACATCGAGCTGGACCCGCAGGACGAGGGCGCGGTCGAGATCATGTACTTCGGGCTGATCCCGGCGTTCCGGGGGCGGCGGATCGGCGGTCATCTGCTCTCGTACGGGGTCGCCCGTGCCTGGGACCTGGCGGAGCGCTGGCCGGAGCGGACGCCGACGAAGCGGGTGTGGCTGCACACCTGCTCCAAGGACGGCCCGCACGCCATGGACAACTATCTGCGGCGCGGCTTCCGGCTGTTCGACACGAAGGTGGAGCTGGAGCCGGAGGTGGCGACGCCGGGGCCGTGGCCGGGGGCCGGGCGGTAGCGGTTCGGGCGGCCGCCCGCCACTTCCGGTGGCACGTCCCGGCGACAAGTGGGGAGATTGCGGCGATTACGGGCGGGCCGGTCCGGGCATTCCACGTGACGAGCACCACACCGTCTTGCGATGCGGGACACTCTCGTCCACATCTTGGATAGTGGTGGACTGGCCCGAGATCCGCGTGCCACGCTTCCGTCATGCCTGGAACTGGAATTGCCTTGGTGAGTCGACGCCACGTCGATCTCGGCCGCGTGTCCAGCGCCATCTGTCCGGCGAGCTGAGAGTCCCAGCACCGCCGCGCTCCCCCCTTTTTCTCTGCAATCCCTGCGCACCGCCGCGCCTTGACGCGAGTGTGCAGTTCAGAGCCGCCCTCCTGCAGTCCCGAAGGACGTACCGTCATGGCCGCTACCCCGGAACAGCCTGCGACCACCACGCCCCGCCGCAAGGCCGGACGCCATCGTGGCGAAGGCCAGTGGGCCGTGGGGCACCACACTCCGCTCAACGGCAATGAGCAGTTCAAGAAGGACGACGACGGTCTCAATGTGCGGACACGCATTGAGACGATCTACTCCAAGCGCGGCTTCGACTCGATCGACCCCAACGACCTGCGTGGACGCATGCGCTGGTGGGGTCTCTACACCCAGCGCAAGCCCGGGATCGACGGCGGCAAGACGGCGATCCTGGAGCCGGAGGAGCTGGACGACAAGTACTTCATGCTGCGGGTCCGGATCGACGGCGGCCGGCTGACCACCGCGCAGCTGCGGGTGATCGGCGAGATCTCGCAGGAGTACGCACGCGGCACCGCGGACATCACCGACCGGCAGAACATCCAGCTGCACTGGATCCGCATCGAGGACGTCCCGGCGATCTGGGAGAAGCTGGAGGCCGTCGGGCTCTCCACCACCGAGGCGTGCGGTGACTGCCCCCGCGTGATCATCGGCTCCCCCGTGGCCGGCATCGCCGCCGACGAGATCATCGACGGCACGCCGGCCGTCGACGAGATCCACGACCGGTACATCGGCAACAAGGAATTCTCCAACCTGCCGCGCAAGTTCAAGACCGCGATCTCCGGTTCGCCGGTGCAGGACGTGGTGCATGAGATCAACGACATCGCGTTCGTCGGCGTGGTCCACCCCGAGCACGGTCCGGGCTTCGACGTCTGGGTCGGTGGCGGGCTCTCCACCAACCCGCGACTCGCCGAACGGCTGGGCGCGTGGGTGCCGCTCGACGAGGTTCCGGACGTCTGGGCCGGAGTCGTCGGCATCTTCCGCGACTACGGATACCGGCGGCTGCGCAACCGCGCCCGGCTGAAGTTCCTGATGGCCGACTGGGGCCCGGCGAAGTTCCGCCAGGTGCTGGAGGACGAGTACCTGAAGCGTCCGCTGACCGACGGTCCCGCACCCGAGCAGCCCAGCAGCCGCTGGCGCGACCACGTGGGTGTGCACCAGCAGCAGGACGGCCGTTACTACGTCGGTTTCGCCCCCCGGGTCGGCCGGGTGGACGGCTCCACGCTCGCCAAGATCGCCGACCTGGCCGCCGCACACGGCTCGGACCGGCTGCGCACCACCGTCGAGCAGAAGATGATCATCCTCGACGTGGCGCAGGACCAGGTGGACTCCCTGGTCGCCGGACTGGAGGCGCTCGACTTCCAGGTGAAGCCGTCACCGTTCCGGCGCGGCACGATGGCCTGCACCGGCATCGAGTTCTGCAAGCTGGCGATCGTCGAGACCAAGGCGCGCGGCGCGGCGCTCATCGACGAACTGGAACGCCGCCTGCCGGACTTCGACGAGCCGCTCACCATCAACCTCAACGGCTGCCCCAACGCGTGCGCCCGCATCCAGACCGCCGACATCGGCCTCAAGGGCCAGCTCGTGCTGGACGACGACGGCAACCAGGTCGAGGGCTATCAGGTGCACCTGGGCGGCGCCCTGGGCCTGGAGGCCGGGTTCGGCCGCAAGGTCCGCGGCCTGAAGGTCACTTCGGCCGAGCTGCCCGACTACGTCGAGCGGGTGCTGGGCCGCTTCCAGGAGGAGCGCGAGGACGGCGAGCGGTTCGCGGCCTGGGCGGCGCGGGCCGGTGCGGAGTCGCTGTCATGAGCGAACGCGCCGCACCGTTCCACTGCCCGTACTGCGGGGACGAGGACCTGCGCCCGCACGAGAGCGGCCACGGCGCCTGGGAATGCGCCTCGTGCAACCGCGCGTTCCAGCTCAAGTTCCTGGGTCTGCTGACCCGGGGGCTGCGGCGCAACGACGGTGAGGGGGACGGGATATGACGGAGACTCCGCTGACCGAGGACCTCGAAGGCCTGGCCGGACGGGCCGGCCGGGAGCTGGAGGACGCCTCCGCGCCGGAGATCCTGAAGTGGGCCGCCGACACCTTCGGCGGGAGGTTCTGCGTCACGTCCTCGATGGAGGACGCGGTCGTCGCGCACCTCGCCTCGCGCGTCTTCCCCGGCGTCGACGTGGTCTTCCTCGACACCGGCTACCACTTCCCGGAGACGATCGGCACCCGCGACGCGGTCGAGGCCGTGATGGACGTCCACGTCATCACGCTGACCCCCCGGCAGACGGTGCCCGAGCAGGACGCCGAGTACGGGCCGAAGCTGCACGACCGCGACCCCGACCTGTGCTGCAAGCTGCGCAAGGTCAAGCCGCTCGAAGAGGGTTTGACCGCCTACACCGCCTGGGCGACCGGGCTGCGCCGCGACGAGTCCCCCACCCGGGCGAACACCCCGGTCGTCGGCTGGGACAGCAGGCGGCGGAAGGTGAAGATCTCGCCGATCGCCCGCTGGACGCAGGACGACGTCGACGCGTACGTCGCGGAGCACGGCGTACTCACCAACCCGCTGCTGATGGACGGCTACGCCTCCGTGGGCTGCGCACCCTGCACCCGCCGGGTGCTGGAGGGCGAGGACGTCCGCGCCGGACGCTGGGCCGGCCGGGGCAAGACCGAGTGCGGGCTGCACGACTGATGACGACTGATCAGGAGACTTCGATGAGCGTGACGGAGACGGGAGCCACCATCTGGCTGACCGGTCTGCCGAGCGCGGGCAAGACCACCATCGCGTACGAACTCGCCGGGCGGCTGCGCGGCGAGGGCCATCGCGTGGAGGTGCTCGACGGCGACGAGATCCGGGAGTTCCTCTCCGCGGGCCTCGGCTTCTCCCGCGAGGACCGCCACACCAACGTCCAGCGGATCGGCTTCGTCGCCGAGCTGCTGGCGGCCAACGGCGTGAAGGTGCTGGTCCCGGTCATCGCCCCGTACGCGGACAGCCGGGACGCGGTGCGCAAGCGGCACCAGACCGAGGGCACCGCCTATCTGGAGGTGCATGTCGCGACTCCGGTCGAGGTGTGCTCCGAACGCGATGTGAAGGGTCTCTACGCCAAGCAGGCGGCGGGCGAGATCAGCGGGCTCACCGGGGTCGACGACCCGTACGAGGCGCCCGAGTCGCCCGACCTGCGGATCGAATCGCACCGGCAGACCGTGCAGGAGTCCGCGGCGGAGCTTTACGCGCTGCTGAGCGAGAGGGGTGCGGCGTGACGACGGTCGCGACCGTGTCGGAAGGCACCGGCAATCCGTACGCACTCAGCCACCTGGACTCCCTGGAGTCCGAGGCCGTGCACATCTTCCGCGAGGTGGCGGGCGAGTTCGAGCGGCCGGTGATCCTGTTCTCCGGCGGCAAGGACTCCATCGTGATGCTGCACCTGGCGCTCAAGGCGTTCGCGCCCGCGCCGGTGCCGTTCACGCTGCTGCACGTCGACACCGGGCACAACTTCCCCGAGGTGCTGGAGTACCGCGACCGCACGGTGGCCCGGCACGGGCTGCGGCTCCATGTCGCCTCCGTGCAGGAGTACATCGACGCCGGAAAGCTCCGCGAGCGCCCGGACGGCACCCGCAACCCGCTGCAGACCGTGCCGCTGACCGAGGCGATCCAGCAGCACCGCTTCGACGCCGTGTTCGGCGGCGGGCGCCGGGACGAGGAGAAGGCGCGCGCCAAGGAGCGGGTCTTCTCGCTGCGCGACGAGTTCTCCCAGTGGGACCCGCGCCGCCAGCGGCCCGAGCTGTGGCAGCTCTACAACGGCCGGCACGCCCCCGGCGAGCACGTCCGGGTCTTCCCGATCTCCAACTGGACCGAGCTGGACGTCTGGCAGTACATCGCCCGCGAGGGCATCGAGCTCCCGGAGATCTACTTCGCCCATGAGCGCGAGGTCTTCAGCCGCTCCGGCATGTGGCTGACCGCGGGCGACTGGGGCGGCCCCAAGGACGGTGAGCGGGTCGAGACCCGTCAGGTGCGCTACCGCACGGTCGGCGACATGTCGTGCACCGGCGCCGTCGACTCGGACGCGGTGACGCTGGACGACGTGATCACCGAGATCGCCGCCTCCCGGCTCACCGAGCGGGGCGCGACGCGTGCCGACGACAAGATGTCCGAGGCCGCCATGGAGGACCGCAAGCGCGAGGGGTACTTCTAAATGACCACACTCACCCAGCACGCGGAGCAGTTGTCGACCACCACCCTGCTGCGGTTCGCCACCGCGGGGTCCGTCGACGACGGCAAGTCCACCCTCGTGGGACGTCTGCTGCACGACTCCAAGTCGGTCCTCACCGACCAGCTGGAGGCCGTCGAGCACGCCTCGCGCAGCCGTGGCCAGGAGGCGCCCGACCTGGCGCTGCTGACCGACGGACTGCGGGCCGAGCGCGAGCAGGGCATCACCATCGATGTCGCCTACCGCTACTTCGCGACGCCGCGCCGCCGGTTCATCCTGGCCGACACCCCGGGGCATGTGCAGTACACCCGGAACATGGTGACCGGCGCCTCGACGGCCGAGCTGGCCGTCGTCCTGGTCGACGCCCGCAACGGTGTCGTCGAGCAGACCCGCCGCCATGCCGCCGTCGCCGCGCTGCTGCGGGTGCCGCACGTGGTGCTGGCCGTCAACAAGATGGACCTGGTCGAGTACGCGGAGCCGGTGTTCGCCGCCATCGCCGAGGAGTTCACGGCGTACGCGGCCTCACTGGGAGTTCCCGAGATCACGGCGATCCCGATCTCCGCGCTGGCCGGTGACAACGTCGTGGAGCCGTCCGCGCACATGGACTGGTACGGCGGGCCGACGGTCCTGGAACACCTGGAGACGGTGCCGGTCAGCCATGACCTCACCGCCTGCCACGCCCGTTTCCCGGTCCAGTACGTCATCCGGCCGCAGACCGCCGAGCACCCCGACTACCGGGGCTACGCGGGCCAGATCGCCGCCGGCGCGTTCCGGGTGGGCGAGGCCGTCACCGTCCTGCCGTCCGGCCGCACGTCGACGATCGCCGGGATCGACGCGCTCGGCGAGAGCGTGGACATCGCCTGGGCGCCCCAGTCGGTGACCATCCGGCTGGCCGACGACATCGACATCTCTCGCGGTGACCTGATCGCACCGGCCGACGACGCGCCGGCCGTCACCCGGGACGTCGAAGCGACCGTCTGCCACGTCGCCGACCAGCCGCTCGCGGTCGGCCAGCGGGTGCTGCTCAAGCACACCACCCGCACGGTCAAGGCGATCGTCAAGGACATCCCCTCGCGCCTCGCGCTGGACGACCTCTCCCAGCACCCGGCGCCCGGACAGCTCGTCGCCAACGACATCGGCCGGGTCGTCGTCCGTACCGCGGAGCCGCTCGCACTCGACGCGTACGCGGACTCCCGGCGCACCGGATCGTTTCTCCTGATCGACCCGGCGGACGGCACCACGCTGTCGGCCGGCATGGCCGGCGCCTCGTTCGCCGCCGCGGCCGAACCCGAGGCCGCCGCGGACGACGCCGAATGGGACTTCTGATGGCCATCGACATCTACTCCACGTTCGCGAAGGAGGGCGGCCGCATCGGCAGCGGCGCCCTCGGCAGCGGTCAGGGCGGGGTCGCGCGATGTGCGTGATGACGTACGCGCACCGCCTGCGCGCCCACTCGTACCAACCGCACCGCTGGCACAGCCAGTTCAGACGAAGACCTGCCGACTTCCCGGCCGCGTCCCCCTGATCGACCGGGACGCGAGCACCGGGCCGACGAGAGGAAAGCCTCCCGTGTCTGCCCCCCGTACCACGCCGCGCCGTGCCCTCGCCGCCGTCGCCGCCCTGCCGCTGCTCGCCCTCGCGCTCACCGCCTGCGGCTACGGCTCCGAGGCGAAGCAGGACGACGCCAAGAAGGCGGACGTCGCCACCGGCGGCAAGAAGCTCTCCGCGGACACCGTGAAGATCGGCTACTTCCCGAACCTCACCCACGCCACCGCCCTGGTCGGCATCCAGGAAGGCCTCATCGCCAAGGAGCTCGGCTCCACGACGGTCAAGCCGTCGACGTTCAACGCCGGTCCGTCCGAGATCGAGGCGCTCAACGCGGGCTCGATCGACATCGGCTTCATCGGCCCCTCGCCCTCCATCAACGGCTTCACCAAGTCCAGGGGCAAGAGCCTGCGGATCATCGGCGGTTCGGCCTCCGGCGGCGTGAAGCTGGTCGTCGACCCGAAGAAGATCAAGACCCTGGACGACCTCAAGGGCAAGAGGATCGCCACCCCGCAGCTCGGCAACACCCAGGACGTGGCCTTCCTCAACTGGATCTCCGAGAAGGGCTGGAAGGTCGACGCCAACAGCGGCAAGGGCGACGTCTCCGTGGTCCGTACGGACAACAAGGTGACGCCGGACGCCTACAAGTCCGGTTCCATCGACGGCGCCTGGGCCCCCGAGCCGACCGCCTCCAAGCTGGTCGCGCAGGGCGCGAAGGTGCTCCTCGACGAGTCGTCGCTGTGGCCGGACAACAAGTTCGTGATCACGAACATCATCGTGTCGCAGAAGTTCCTCGCCGAGCACCCGGACGTCGTCGAGGCGGTGCTGCGCGGTTCGGTCAACACCAACGCGTGGATCAACGCCAACCCGGACAAGGCGAAGGCCTCCGCCAACGCCGCGCTCAAGACGCTGTCCGGCAAGGAACTGCCGGCGGACGTCCTCGACCCGGCGTGGAATTCGATCCGGTTCACCGACGACCCGCTGGCCGCGACGCTCGACACCGAGGCCAAGCACGCGGTGAAGGCCGGTCTGCTGGAGCAGACGGACCTGACGGGCATCTACGACCTGAAGCCGCTGAACAAGATCCTCAAGGCCGCGGGCAAGCCCGAGGTCGCCGACGCCGGTCTCGGCGTCAAGTAAGCGGCACCCGAACAGGATTCCCAGGAGGTGACGACCATGGCGACCACCACGCTCACCAAGGCCGAGGACCGTACGGCGGTCGGGCACGCCGCCCGCATCGACCACGTCTCGAAGTCCTTCGGCGGACCGGAGGGGCAGCAGCTCGTACTGGACGACATCACACTCGATGTCGCTCCCGGCGAGTTCGTCACCCTCCTGGGCGCCTCCGGGTGCGGCAAGTCGACCCTGCTCAACCTGGTGGCCGGACTCGACCGCCCGACCGCGGGGTCCATCGAGACCCCCGGCGGGCGGCCGGCCCTGATGTTCCAGGAGCACGCCCTCTTCCCGTGGCTGACCGCGGGCAAGAACATCGAACTCGCGCTGCGGCTGCGCGGCGTACCCAGGTCCGATCGCCGCGCCGAGGCGGAGCGGCTGCTCGAACTCGTACGGCTGGGCGGGGCGCACGGGAAGCGGGTGCATGAGCTTTCGGGCGGTATGCGGCAGCGGGTGGCGATGGCCCGCGCGCTCGCCCAGGACAGTCAACTGCTGCTGATGGACGAGCCGTTCGCCGCGCTCGACGCCATCACCCGGGACGTGCTGCACGACGAGCTGACCCGGATCTGGCGCGAGACGAACGTCTCGGTCCTCTTCGTCACGCACAACGTGCGCGAAGCGGTCCGGCTCGCCGAGCGGGTCGTCCTGCTCTCGTCGCGGCCGGGCCGGGTCGCCCGGGAGTGGACGGTCGACATCGACCAGCCGCGCCGCATCGAGGACACCGCGGTGGCCGAGCTGTCCGTGGAGATCACCGAACAACTGCGTGGGGAGATCCGCCGACATGGCCAGCACTGAGACCGCCGCCAAGGACACCGCCAAGGACCTGGCGGGTCTGGAGGCGGGGCTGGACGCGCTCGACGCCGTACGGGTGAGCCGGACCCCGGTCCGAGAGGTGCTGGTGCGCAAGGTGCTGCCGCCGGTCGTGGCCGTGGTCCTGGTGCTCGTCGTCTGGCAGATCCTGATCCGGGCGCAGGTCACCGACGACTACAAGCTTCCGTCGCCGTCCCAGGTGTGGGCCGAGGTGACCGACGCCTGGGCGCAGGGCACCCTGCTCGGCTACATCTGGACCAGCGTCTCGCGCGGTCTGCTCGGCTTCCTGCTGGCGCTGGCCATCGGCACTCCGCTCGGGCTGCTGGTGTCGCGGGTCAAGCTGGTCCGGGCGGCGATCGGGCCGGTGCTCTCCGGGCTCCAGTCGCTGCCGTCGGTCGCCTGGGTGCCCCCCGCGGTGATCTGGCTGGGGCTCGACGACCGGATGATGTACGCGGTGATCCTGCTGGGTGCCGTCCCCTCGATCGCCAACGGCCTGGTCGCGGGCGTCGACCAGATCCCGCCGCTGCATCTGCGGGCCGGGAAGACACTGGGCGCCACCGGTCTTCGCGGCACCTGGCACATCGTGCTGCCGGCCGCGCTGCCCGGCTATCTGGCGGGCCTGAAACAGGGCTGGGCGTTCTCCTGGCGTTCGCTGATGGCCGCCGAGATCATCGCTTCCTCGCCCGATCTGGGTGTGGGCCTGGGCCAGTTGCTGGAACAGGGCCGGGAGACCAGCAGTATGTCGATGGTGTTCCTCGCCATCATCCTGATCCTCACTGTCGGCATCGCGATCGACCTGCTGATCTTCAGTCCGCTGGAGCGGTGGGTGCTGCGCGGCCGCGGCCTCCTCGTCAAGAACTGAGGACGACCATGACCGCTCCGGTGCTTCTCGTCATCGCCCACGGCAGCCGCGACCCGCGGCACGCGGCGACCGTGCACGCGCTCACCGCGCGGGTGCGGTCGCTGCGGCCGGGGCTGCGTGCGGAGACGGGCTTCCTGGACTTCAACGCGCCGTCGGTGCCGCGGGTCCTGGAGCGGCTGGCCGCGCAGGGGGCACAGGACGTCGTCGCGCTCCCCCTGCTCCTCACCCGGGCCTTCCACGCCAAGTCCGACATCCCCACCGTGCTGCACGAGGCCCGGAGCAGGCTGCCCCGGCTGCGGGTCCGGCAGGCCGAGGTGCTCGGCCCGTCGCCGCTGCTGAACTCGGCGCTGGAACGGCGGTTGCACGAAGCCGGGGTCCGTCCCGGCGACCGGGGCTCGACCGGGCTCGTCCTGGCCTCGGCGGGCTCCACAGACCCGGAGGCGATCGCAGTGATCGCTGAAATCGCGCGGGAGCTGCGGCGCACCGGTTGGTGTTCCGTGCGGCCTGCGTTCGCCTCCGCATCCCTCCCCCGTACCGAGGACGCGGTACGGGCCCTGCGGGACGAGGGTGTGCGCCGGGTGGCGGTGGCGCCGTACGTCATCGCTCCCGGCCGGCTCCCGGACCGGATCGCCGGAGGGGCGGCCGGCGCGGACGTACGGGCCGATGTGCTCGGCGCCTCGCCGGAGTTGGCACGGCTGCTGCTGACCCGGTACGACGAGGCCCGCGTCCCCGGCGCACGGGCGGCGTCGCTCACCGCGTGAGGCGGTGCCCGGTCATCCCACGTCCAGGCTGCCCGTGCGGGTCCGCTTGAGCTCGAAGAGGTCGGGATTCCCGGCGAGCACCCGGAAGCTGTCGAAGACGCGTCCGGCCTCCTCGCCGCGCGGTGCCGCCCGCAGGACCGGCCCGAACCAGACCGAGCCGTCGACATGGATCGTGGGCGTACCGACGTACGCGTCGGCCTCCGGGTCCTTGCCGGCGTCATGGCTGCGCCGCAGCGCCTCGTCGTACGTCTCCGAGTGCGCGGCGTCGGCGAGCGCGGCGGGCAGTCCGAGCTCCGCGAGGGACTCGGCGACCACCTCGTCGAAGTCCTCGTTCTTCTGTTGGTGGATACGGACGCCCATCGCGGTGTAGAGGTCGCGGAGCACCCCGTCGCCGTGGGCGTCGGCCGCCGCGACCGCGACCCGCACCGGGCCGATCGACCTGTCGACCAGTTCCCGGTACCAGTCGGGCAGTTCGTTGCCGATGTTGTGCAGATACAGACTCATGACGCGGAAGCGGAGATCGATGTCGCGCCGCTGCTCCACCTCCAGCATCCAGCGGGAGGTGATCCAGGCGAACGGGCATGCCGGGTCGAAGTAGAAGTCGACGGCCGTCCGGCCCGATCGAGGGGTGTGCGATGTGGTCATGAGGTCGAGCCTAGAGATGAATTGGCATGGAGTCCCGGGCCATTCGGCGTCGTATCCGCTGGGCCATTCAGGGCTGGACGAGGCGGGCGGTAGCATCCCGGGATGCGAACCATCGAGAGCCTGGTCCCGCAGGCCGGGCAGACCGATACCGAGGGCCTGCGCGCGTTCGACGCGGACGCACTCGCGGGGCACGTCGCCGATCCGGCGCATCCGTGGTGGCGCCGCAGGGCCTGCGTGGTCGCGTTGGCCGGGCGGGTGCCCGAGCACCGCGTCGCCGGGCTGATCGCACGCATCCACGACCCCGACGACGTGGGCGAGGTCCGTATCGCGCTGCTGGACCTTCTCGCGGACCGGGCCGAACTCCTGCCCTGGCTCCGGCACAAGGACCGGCGGAAGGAGGGCTGGTACGGAATGTCCGCGGCGATCCTCAAGGCGCGCGGCCTGCTCGGCGACCGCTCGGCAGCCGGCGAACTGGCGACACTCGCCGCCGAACCGTGGCCGCGCCTGCGGGAGATCGGCGAGGCCGGACTGGACGCGCTGGTCACCCGGTACGGAACGGAGGCGGTCCTGGCCGACGTCGGTGACGCACGCCCCCAGGACCGGGCCTTCCGCGTCCGGATGAGGCACCGCGCCGGCCAGGACGTCACCGACGCGCTCGCGGACCCCGACCGGGCGGTCGCGTACCTCACCCAGTCGCTGCTGACCGACCCGGACCGGCTCCGCGGCTACCTCGGCGAGGCGCCGACGGCCGAGGCGAAGCTGTGGGCCGCGTACGCGCTGCACCGCCTCACCGGCGACGCCGCCGAGACCCGGGCGATCCACGGCTCACTGGGCCGCCCGCGGGTCGAAGTCGACGGCCTGGACGACGAGTTGCGCGCGGTGGTCCTCCACGAGTACGGGCACGACTGCGAGGAGTGGAGCGACCCGCGCTGGCGGGTCGAGGCCATCTGCGCCGGGCCGCCCGTCCAGCCGGACGAGGACGAGCAGCTCCGCCGGGCCGTGGCCGCGCTCACCGCGGCGGGCCTGGCGCCGGAGCCCCCGGTCTCCTGCGGCCAGGACCACCGGCAGGGCGGTGGCACCTATCACGTCATCAGGTTCGGCGGGAGCGAGATCTCCCTCAGCACCCTCGGGCGGTTCGCCACCTCGCACGAGGACGAACCCGCCGCCCGCGCGGCCCTGGAAGCGGCCGGCTTCCGCTGGATCGACCCGGCGACCGGCGCGATCCGGGTCACCGGCCTCTGCGTCTACTACTTCGGCGGGCGCGAACCCCTGGACGTCAGCACCCTGCTCTTCTACTGGCAGGACTAGGGTCTCAGGCCCCGGTCCACTTCGGGTCGCGTCCGCTGCGGGCCAGCGCCTGTTCGAAGACCGACGCCGACGCGGGCACCGTCACCTCGTCGGCGAAGCCGTCGTACTGCCGGTAGAGCGCGGCGGTGCTGTCGACGACACCGAGGACGTACGCGGCCGCCTCGTCGGAGAGCCGGAACTCCTCGCCGACGGCACGGGCCACGTCCCAGCCGTGCAGGGCCGTCTCCTCGATGAGCATCGCGGCGATGTCGGCGGCCGGGGAGGTCGATCCCCCGAGGTCGACCTCCCCGTCCCAGACCGCCGGGTCCGACCAGGCGGCGACCGCACGGTCCAGCTGCGCCGCGTACTGCTGCGCCCAGTCGGCGTCGGCGGTGAAGTCGCGGGTGGTGAGCTCCTCGGGGAGGTCCTTGCGCAGGGCACGGTGCTCCAGGCCGTGGGAGGTGTACAGCACCCAGTGGTTGACGAGGCCGCGCACATCCCAGTCGCCGCAGGGCGTGTTCGGTGCGTCGAGCTGTTCGGTGCCGATGGAGCGGGCGATGCGTGCCGCCTCGGCGGCGACTTCGGTCATGTGCGCGTGCTCGTTCTTCATGCGTCCCAGTCTGCGTGCGTCCCGGCAGCCGGTATTGAAGAAACGCGACACTGGGGAGCGCGACGCCGTCCGTTGCGACCCGCTCAGGACGTCGCGGCGTCGACGGCCGCGACGAGTTCGGCCACGGACATCGAACCGGCCTCCCGGCGCTCGCGCGCGAAGGTGTTCGCGGTGCGGCGGAGTACCTCGTTGACCGGTGCGGGAATCCCGTGGAGGCGGCCGAGCAGCACGATCTCGCCGTTGAGGAAGTCCGCCTCGATCGTGCCGGTGCCCCGGCTGAGGCTCTGCCAGGACGAACCGCCGCCGCGCGGGGAGCCGTCGAACGGTTCGAAGCTCATCCTTCCGGTGCGTGACTCCGTCTGTTCCTCCCGGCCGACCGGGTCGATTCCGGCGGCGGCGAGCACGGCCTCCCCCTCGGCGAACGCCCGCTCGAACAGATCGAGGGCGGTCCGTTCGGCGAGCGGGCCGGTGACGGCCTCGATCGCGTTGGCGAGGTTGGAGAGCAGCTTGCCGTACTTCCAGCGCATCACGTCCGGCACGACGGGGGCGAGCAGCTTCGACTTCTCCAGGTCGGCGGCGATCAGCCGGGCCGTCGCGTCGGTCCCGGTGGGGTAGCGGCCCAGGTGCAGGATGCCGGTCAGCGGTGTACCGGCGGCGGAGACCTCGCCCGGTTCGACGAAGGTGGCGGGCAGCCAGACGCACATCCCGTACACATGGCGGAAGCGGCGCAGGGCGAGCCGCTCGCTCGCCACCCCGTTCTGCGCGCAGATCAGCGGCAACCGCTCACCCGCCGTGGCACCGCCCGCGACCGGCCGGACGCTCCACGCGTCGAGGGCGGCCGTGCTGTCCTGCGTCTTCACGGCGAGCACGAGTACGTCGTCCGCGGTCAGGTCGAGCGCCTCGGGCCGGTCGACGACGGGGAGGCGGTGGGTGCGGGCGCCCTCGGGCGTGACGAGCCGCAGTCCGCCGGTGCGCAGTGCCTCGTACTGCGCACCGCGCGCCACGAGCACGACATCGTGGCCGGCCTCGGCCAGGCGTCCGCCGATGGCACCGCCGACGGCGCCCGCCCCGATGATGATGTAGCGCATCCCCACTCCCGTTCCACGGCGTCACAGGTCAGAAATCCGGCCCCGCGAAGGGGCGTCGGCGCCTCAGCATAGGGTCCGTGGCCACGGCACCGATCGCATGCGCCCGCCGGGGATCACGGGACGGCCCGTAGTGTTCCCGTCATGTCTTCGCTCTCCCCTCTTCCCGATGATGTGTTCCTGCTCGGCGGCGAGCTGCCCGTACGCCGCCTCGGCTACGGCACCGCCCAGCTGACCGGCCCCGGTTACTGGGGGCCGCGCGGTGAGCGGCAGGACGCCGTAACGGTGCTGCGGGCGGCCGTCGAGCAGGGCGTCACGCTCGTCGACACCGCCGACAACTACGGCCCGGGGGTGGCCGAGGAACTCGTCGCCGAGGCGCTCCATCCGTACCGCGAGGATCTGGTGATCGCGACCAAGGGCGGTGTGGTGCGCACCAGCGACAGCGCGTGGCACGTCGCGGGCCGGCCGGAGCAGCTGCGGGCGATGTGCGAGGCCAGTCTCCGACGGCTGCGGACGGACCGGATCGACCTCTATCAGCTGCACCGGCTGGACCCGGAAGTGCCGATGGCCGACCAGCTGGGCGCTCTGGACGCGCTGAGGCAGGAAGGTAAGATCCGGTACATCGGTCTGGACACCCTCACCGCCGACCAGCTGGAGCAGGCTCTCTCCCTGACCGGGATCGCCTCGGTGCAGAACCGCTTCAATCTCCTCGACCGTTCGTCGGACGCGGTACTGAAGGTGTGCGAGGCCCACGGCCTGGCTTTTCTGCCCTGGTTCCCGCTGGCCAACGGCGCTCTGACCGGCGACGCCGCCACGGCGCTCACCGGCATCGCCGACCGGCACGGTGCCACCCGCGGGCAGATCGCCCTCGCCTGGCTGCTGCACCGTTCCCCCGTGCTGTGTCCGACCCCGGGCACCGGTTCGCCCGCCCATCTGGCGGAGAACCTGGGGGCCCGGGAGATCCGGCTGTCCGCCGACGACCTGAGCGGCCTGGAGGCGCTCGCACCCGCATGAAGGAGTAATCGCCCGTGACCACCGCCCGTACCACCTCCGCCGTACCCGCTCCGGCCGCCGCCCCCGGCCCGAGCGCCGCCGAAACCGCCGCCCCGGTGATCCGGGCCGACGACGTCTCGCTCGTCCGGGACGGCAATGTGCTGCTCGACTCGGTCTCCCTGACCGTGCGCAGCGGTGAGCACTGGGCTCTGCTCGGAGCCAACGGCGCCGGGAAGAGCACGCTGCTGGGGCTGCTCGGCGCGGTCAACCACCCCACCCGGGGTTCGGTGGAGGTCCTGGGACGCACCCTCGGCCGGGTCGATCTGCGGGAGCTGCGGTCACTGCTCGGGCATGTCAATCCGCGTCATCCGCTGCGTTCCCCGCTGTCGGTGCACGAGGTGGTGCTGACCGGCCTGACCAACTCGGTCGAGCCGGTACCGCGCCGGTCGGTGGACGAGGAGCAGCGGGACCGGGCGGAGCGGCTGCTCAAGATGCTCGGCATGGGCGGCAAGTCGGGGTCGCGCTGGCCTGCGCTGTCGCAGGGTGAGCGGGGCCGTACGCTCATCGCCCGCGCCCTGATGCCGCAACCGCGGCTGCTGCTGCTCGACGAGCCGGCCACCGGTCTCGATCTCGCCGCGCGTGAGCAGTTGCTCGACAGTCTGGACGTGCTGCGCGAGGAACATCCGGAGCTGGCGACGGTCCTGGTCACCCATCACCTGGAGGAGCTGCCCGCCTCCACCACGCACGCGCTGCTGCTGCGGGGCGGCCGGTGCGTGGCCTCGGGTCCGGCGGACGAGGTACTGACCACGGACCGGGTCAGCGACTGCTTCGGGCATCCGGTGCGGATCTCCCGCACGGATGGCCGGTGGGCGGCGCGGGCACAGCGCGTCGCCCGTCGCTGACCGGGCTCAGCCGTCGTCGGCACCGGTGTCCGTGGCGGTGCCGAACGGCGTGGCCTGGTGGAAGTAGAGCAGCCAGCCCGCGTCGGTCAGCCGCCACACCGAACTGCGGTGGGCGAGGCGCCCCTTCGTCTCGGTGTCGTAGGTGAGGTGGACGAGGTCGTCGCCGAGCTGGACCCCGCTCATCCGGGACGCGGTCATCGGGCCGGGGCGCGGGGCGTCCTTCCCGGTGAGCGAGGCGATCATGGTCTCGCGGTCCCAGACCCGGCCGGCGTAGTCGATCTCGCGGTAGTCGGGGTGCAGCACCCGGGAGAGGAGTTCGGCGGAGGCGCGCACGGCGGGGTCCAGGAGGCGCAGCTCGCCCTCGACCGCCGAGGCCACGCCGGGGAAGGGTTCGGTCATGCGGGGGCTCCGTCTCGCGCGGTCCCCGTGGGCGCCGTCATCTCCACCAGCTTGACCACGGTGTTCCAGTTGCGCGAGGTGGCGACGATGCCCTTGGTGACGGAGGACCGGGACAGCGCCTCGGCGAGTTTCGAACGGCCCAGTCCGTCGGGGGCGTAGAGGTAGAGCGCACGGTCGCCGAGGCCGAACGCCTCGGGGAGGAAGGCCGCCGGGTCGATCCGGGCGAAGCGGTCGGCGTCGACCGGCCGGTCGTAGTAGGTGATGTGCAGCTGCTTGCCTTCGAGTTCGGCGGCCGGGAACGGGCAGGCCGCCGCAACTGCCGCCAGGTAGGCGCCGTCCCGGACCAGACAGGGGACGGGGAAGCCGAACCGCTTCTCGATGGCCTGCTCCAGCTCGGCGGCGAGGGCGTTCTCGTCGTCCGACGCGCTGCTGAAGACGGCGTTGCCGCTCTGCAGGTGGGTGCGGACGTCGCCGTGTCCCAGTTCGGTGAGCAGCGTGCGGAGTTCGGCCATCGGGACCCTCTTGTGGCCGCTCACGTTGATCCCGCGCAACAGCGCCGCGTACATGGTCATGGGCACACCATAGGACGATCTCTTCGCACGGTGCGGCCGCCGCGCCCCGTGGGGGAGGGCACGGCGGCCGCCGGTTCCGTCGTGACCGGGCATGCGCCGCCCGGTCACTGCTGCGGGGTCGGCTACTCGACGACCTTCAGCAGCTTGTTCGGCGTGCCCTCGGTCGCGTTGGAGATCGCGTCGGGGGTGGCCCCGTCGGTCAGCGCCGTGGCGACCTCCTCCGGGGTGGCGTCCGGGTGTCCGGCGAGGTAGACGGCGGCGGCACCGACGACGTGGGGGGTCGCCATGGACGTGCCGGAGATGGTGTTGGAGCCGTCGTCGCTGTCGTTCCAGGACGAGGTGATGTCCGAGCCCGGGGCGTAGATGTCCACGATCGAGCCGTAGTTGGAGAACGAGGACTGCTCGTCGTCCACCGTGGACGAGGCGACCGTGATGGCCTCCGGGACGCGGGCCGGGGAGCTCTCGCTCGCGTCGGCGGAGTCGTTTCCGGCGGCCACCGCGAAGGTGACTCCGGAGGCGATGGCCTTCTGGACCGCGGCGTCGAGCGCCTCGTCCGCGCCGCCGCCGAGGCTCATGTTGGCGACGGAGGGTCCCTCGTGGTTCTCGGTGACCCAGTCGATGCCGGCGACGACCTGCTCGGTGGTGCCCGAGCCGGAGTCGTCGAGCACCCGGACAGCGACGATCTTGGCCTTCTTGGCGACCCCGTAGGTCGCACCGGCGATGGTGCCCGCCACGTGGGTGCCGTGGCCGTTGCCGTCGTCGGCACTGTCGTCGTTGTCCACCGCGTCGTAGCCCGAGCTGGCCCGGCCCTCGAACTCGTTGTGCGTGGTACGGACACCGGTGTCGATGACGTACGCGGTGACACCTTCGCCCGCGCTGTCCGGGTAGGTGTACGCGTTGTCGCCGGCCGTCTCGGTCTGGTCGATCCGGTCCAGTCCCCAGGACGGCGGGTCGGCCTGGGTCCCGTCGATGTGGAACTTCTTGTTCTGGACGACCTTGGAGACGGCCGGGTCGGCCGCCAGACGCTTGGCCTCGGTGAGCGAAAGGCCGCTGGCGGAGAAGCCGTTGATGGCGGAGCTGTAGTTCCGCTTCAGCTTGCCGCCGTACTCCTTGGCGAGCTTCGCCTTGTCGGCCTTCTGGTCCAGCATCACGATGTAGCTGCCGGAGACGGCGTTCGCCGCGTCCGCGCCGTAGACGACGCCCATCGCGGGAGCGGGTGCGGCGCCGGCGAGGGAGGTGTTGAGGAGGGTGACTCCGGCCGCTGCGGCCACCGCGGTTATCGCCGCGGTCAGCTTGATCCGGCGTGCGCGCTTGTGAATTGCCATGAAGAGGGGTCTCCTCGTCATTCTTTGTGGGGGGATTGGCCCCCGGCCGGAAGATCTCCGGGGGTTGGCTCGAAACCCTCGCCGATTGACGCGCCCAGATCAAGACCTTCATGCAGCTGTGACTTACTCAACAAAGTTGCGTAATAAGAAACCGGCCAGCCGCACCCAAGTCGGGCGCGGTTGCCGCGACATCCGCCGCGCACACCGGGCCCACGGCACGACCGGCACACTTCGCACATGGGAAGACGAACCCCGCCCGGCCGTAGGCGCGGACGGGGGGACGGCTTGTTTCCACCCCCGTGTTCACAGAGCCCTCACGAGGTGACCACGTTGAGGTCAGCTTCGGACGACCCGGACCCCGGAGACCCCCATCAGCCCGGCGAGGGGCACCTGTGCGGTGGTCTGCTCCGGACTCACCGTCAGGCCGTCGCCGCGCAGCATGTCGAGCAGCATCTCGGCGAGCGGCATCACCATGTGCCGGCCCCAACAGCGTTCGGAGGCATGCCCGAAGGGGAGGTATCCGGGCTGATCGTCCGGGTCGAGACTGTCCCAGCGCTCGGGGCGGAACTCGTCGGGGTCGTCCCAGAGCGCGGGGTCGCGGTGACTCACCAGCGGCAGGATCAGTACGTCGTCGGCCGCGCCGATCCGGGAGTCGAGTGCGGGGTACTCCGGTGACGCCTTCCGCAGGACGTTCCAGGAGGGCGGCAGCAGTCGCATGGCCTCGTACAGGATGTTCCGGTTCGAGGTGTCCGCGTCGAAGGGCGCTCCGAGCCAGAGCGCGTTGGCGACGAGCGTCGAGACGGTGAAGCAGACCGGGGCCGCCGCCCGCCGGTAGAGGCCCATCGCGTAGCGCCGGTCGCTGTAGCTCCCGGCTTCTGCAGTCAGGCCCGCGATGGCGGAGACGGGTGCGCCGGGGCGGAGCCGGCCGGGCAGCGCGGCCCCCGCGGCGATGACCGTCCAGGTGAGCTTGGGTGTCAGCTCCAGCGCGCGGTCCATGAGGATGCGCAGCCGGTAGGGGTCGGCTCCGAGAACCAGATCCCGCAGGAACACATGGCCGACGTGCGGCCACTCGCCGGAGAGGTCGACCGCCTCGACGGGCTTCTTCAGTGCCGTCCGCACGTCCCGGCCGATGGCCTGCATGACCGTCGACGCCTCGGTGCGCGGAATGGAGCGCCCGTGAAGGGGCTTGAACGTGGGGCGTTCGTCCTCGGCGGCCGGCCTGGCGGCGAGGATCCGGTCCGTCAGGTCGGCCCCGGCGACGCCGACGGTGCCGGGGTCGAGGCGGAAGACCTCCTCGCCCCGGTGGTCTCGCAGGAGCGCCTGGAGTCTCGGCGCGAAGACGACGTCCCGGGCGCGGCTGCCGGTACCGGACATGTGCATCGGTGGTCTCCAAGAAGCGGGAAGGGCCCGCGCCCGGCGGGCCGATGAGGCCTGGCCGGACACGGGCCCGAATCGACTGACCGTGTCCCTCGAAGTGACGGACCGTTCTGTCGGTTTAGTACCAGTGGTACCAGGCGTACGCCTTCAGGCTCTTCTCCGGCGTCATCTTGTCCTTGAGCAAGAAAAGGAACTTCATAACAGCACCTCCATCTTTTACTCTGAATTTGCATTCATGCGGGCATGACTCTGACCGTTCACGACGACAATCCCCCGCCTCTGACCGGGAATTTCTCGCCGCTCACCGCCGAAAGGAGTGAAGCTCAGCGCGAAAGGGGTTGTCAATGACTTCTTCTTTCGCCGCGCCCGAATCACGGCGAATCGGGCAGAGGTGGAACCAAGTCCGGGCGATTGCCGTCCGGGCAGACCGAAACAGGCCGCGCGTTCAGTTTTCGGCAGCGTCCGACAGGCGAGACGCGCCGGAGGAACCACCGCGGCATCAGGCACGATGTGGCACCCATACCCGCACAGGCGCACGGGCACAAGGATCTGAAGAGGCGGATTCAAGCCACTGAATGTCTGAATCGCCGACGTTCAGGAATATTTCGGACCGGGCTCCGCGATTCCCGTGCCCGCGCCGGGGAGCTCGGGCGGCGAGCTCAAAGAAACGTACCGGTCGGTAATTCTGGGTCCGGCCGCAAGAAAAACTGAGTGGCCCATGAAACCGACCCGACCGGAAGGGCGGCGGAATGACCGGAAGGACCATCCGCCGCCGCGTCGGCCGTGGGTGGGCTCAGCGCTGATAGCGGGCCAGGACCCGGTTCCCGTCGTCGACCACACGCTTCCTCAGCTCGTCCGCCCCGACAGCACCGCTGTAGTACTCCTGGAGGGCGGGCGTGGCGACCTTGTCCTTCCACTCCGGGTAGCCGCGCACCGACTGGGCGGGCGCCGGCCGGAGCGCCTTCGCGACGGCGACACCGGTCGCCCAGCCGTTCTCGGCGGTGTGCAGGGACGGGTCGGCGAGGGCCGCGGCGCCGGTCGGGAGCATCCAGTCGCCCTTGGCCAGGCGCACCATGTTCGGCGGCCGGAGCAGGAAGTCGATGAACTGCGCGGCCTCCTTCTTGTGCGGGCTGGCCTCCGAGACGGACAGGGTCTGCGGACTCACCCCCTGGGCGAGGCCCGCCCTGCCCGCGGGAGCCGGCAGGACCGTCCATTCGAAGCCCTCGGGGGCCTGTTCGACGACCTGCTGGCGGTACGAGAAGCCCAGCGGCACCATCGCGTACTTGCCGCCGAAGAATCCGGGCAGGGTGTCGGAGCCGCCCATGCCGAGTGCGGTGCGCGAAGCACTGTGGTCGATGTTGACCTGGTCGTGGATGGTGCCGGGGACGATCCGGTCGCCCTCGTCCGCGCGGATGGTCACCTTGCCGTCGGCGCCGCGGTGGAAGAGCTCGCCGCCGCCGGAGAGGCCGAGGTTGAGGGTGACGGAGACCGGTTCCTTGAGCGGCCAGGCGACGCCGTATCGCCCCTTGCCCGTCAGCTCCTTGGTGACCTGCCGGAACTCGGCCCAGCTCCACGGCTTGCCGGGGGTCGGGATGCGGACCCCGGACCCGGCGAGGATCTTGGTGTTGGCGATCAGGACGCGGGGCTCCTGGAGGAACGGCACTCCGTAGACGCCGTCGCCGAAGGTGGTGGTGGACCAGCTCTGCCGCGGGATGTCGGCGGTCAGCCGGCCGGGGAGCAGCCCGCGCAGGTCCGCGAGGCGGCCGCCGTACGCGAAGTCGGCCAGGTCGTCGGAGGCGTCGTGGATGATGTCCGGTGCCTCGCCGCCCTCGAAGGAGGTGAGCAGCTGGTCGTGGACGGTGTCCCAGCTGCCCTGTACGTAGCTGACATGGATGCCCGGATGGGCTTCGTTCCACTCCTTCACCAGTTGCTTGTTGGCGTCGACGGACTCCTTCTGCCAGGCCAGCGACTGGAAGCTGAGCTCGATCCTCCCGTTGTCGCCCCTGCCGTCGTCCGTCCCCGCGCAGCCGGTGAGCAGCAGGGCCAGCGCGGTGGCCGCCGCGGCGGCCGTCGTCCGCAGGGATGCCCGCATCAGCTCTTCACCGCCCCGGCCAGCATGCCGCCCGTGATCCGCCGCTGGATGATCGCGAAGATGACCAGCGAGGGCAGGGTGGCGAGGAACGCGGCGGCGGCGAGCGGCCCGAGATCGGCCGCGCCCTCCGCACCGATGAAGTGGGTCAGTACGACCGGCAAAGTCTGCTTCTCCGGAGTCTTGAGCAGGACGAGCGCGAAGAAGAGCTCGTTCCACGCGGTGATGAAGGCGAAGAGCGCGGTGGCGACGATGCCGGGGGTCAGCAGCGGGGCCGTGACCGAGACGAGTGTCCGCAGCCGGCCCGCACCGTCGACCGAGGCGGCCTCCTCCAGTTCGGCGGGCACGGCACGCACGTATCCGACCAGCATCCAGAGCGCGAAGGGCAGCGCCCAGACGGCGTAGACCATGATCAGCCCCCACCGGGTGTTGATCAGATGGAGGTTCTTCAGGATCAGGAAGAGCGGGATGATCAGCAGGACGAGCGGGAACGCCTGGCTGATCACGACCCATCCGGTGGCCGCCGTCGAGAGCCTGGAGCGGCGGCGGGCCATCACGTACGCCATGGGCGTGGCGACGACGACCGCGATGAGGGCGGCGCAGACCGCGGCGATCAGCGAATTGGCGGCGGCCTGGAGCAGCGGCTGTTCGTCGAACGCCTTGCGGAAGTTGTCGAACGTCGGATGGTCGGGGATCCAGGTGGGGTGCAGGGAACCGAGTTCGCGCGCCGGTTTGAAGGCGGTGGAGATCAGCCACAGGAACGGGAACGCCAGGAAGACGAGATAGCCGAGCAGCGCGGCGTACTGTCCGGCGCGTGCGGTTCTGCTGGTGCGCATGCTCATCGGTCCTCGCCTCCCCTGAGCCGGCCGGCGAGATGGACCGCGAGGATCACGGAGATCACCGCGACCATCACACAGCCCATCGCCGCGGCGTATCCGAACTGTCCGTAGTGGAAGGCCTCTTCGTACGCGAAGAGCATCGGCAGCCGGGTGCGACCGCCGGGTCCGCCGTTGGTCAGTACGTAGACCAGGGCGAAGGAGTTGAAGTTCCAGATGAAGTTGAGCGCGGTGATGGCGAGCGCGACCGGTCTGAGCACCGGCCAGGTGACGGTACGGAAGCGGCGCCAGGCACCGGCTCCGTCCAGGGCGGCCGCCTCGTGGAGTTCGTGCGGGGTGTTCTGCAGCCCGGCGAGCAGGGCGACGGTGGTCTGGGGCATGCCCGCCCAGACGCCCACGACGATCACGGCGGGCAGCGCGGTGGCGAGTCCGGTGAGCCAGTCCCGGCCGTCGCCGAGGCCGAGATCGCGGATGGTCTCGTTGAGGACGCCCGCGTCCGGGTTGTAGACGAGCCGCCACATGATGCCCACGACCACCTCGGGCATCGCCCACGGGATGATCGCCAGCGCCCGCGCCAGCCAGCGCATCCGCAGATTCTGGTTGAGCAGCAGGGCGAGGCCGAGGGCCAGTACGAACTGCGGGACGGTGACGCCGAACGCCCACACCAGACCGATCCGGAACGAGTCCCAGAAGAGGGTGTCGTGGAGCAGGTCCTGGAAGTTCAGTCCGCCCACCCACTGGGTGGAGCGGGTGCGTCCGGACTGGGCATCGGTGAAGGCCAGCGCGATGCCGTAGAGCAGGGGGCCGACACTGAGAATCAGGATCGGGATCAGCGCGGGCAGCACCAGGAACCAGGTTCCGGCATTCCGGTCGACCGGCCGGGACCGTCTGTCCTGCGGCCGGCCGGGCGGGTCATGCTTTTCGGAACGTACGGTTGCACTCGCCAATGTCACGAATTAGCCCCCTTGCGTCATTCGATCGGTTTCATACCGTTCTGGCCGCTCAGGTGGCCTCCGTCATCGTGCTGACGGGCCGTCGGTTCGTCAAGCCAACCTGCACTGATGCGAAAATCGGAGCCATGAACGAGATGCGTGCGCGTGAGGTGCTGACCGCTGCCGGACTGTCCGGTGGTGCGGAGCTGCTCGCGATGGGTGAGAACGCGGTGTTCGCCGTCGGCGACCTGGTGGTCAAGGTCGGCCGGGACGCCGTGCAGCACCCGGAACTGCGGGACCGGGCCGAACGCGAGGTGGCCGTCGCCCGGTGGCTGGCCGCCTCGGGCGTCCCCGCCGTACGGGCCGCCGAGCCCGCGGCGCGCCTGGTCGAGGGCCACCCGGTGACCCTCTGGCACCGGCTGCCCGACGCCGTACGCCCCGCCGAGCCGCGGGATCTTGCACGGCTGCTCACCCTGGTGCACGCGCTGCCCGCCCCGGACGGCTTCGGCCTGCCGCGCCGTGAACTGCTGGGCGGGGTCGAACGCTGGCTGCGGCTCGCGGGCGACGCGATCGACCCGGCCGACGCCGACTATCTGCGGGAGCGCCGCGACGGCTTCGCGGCGGCCGCCGCCGCACTGGTCCCGCATCTGCCCCCGGGGCCCATCCACGGCGACGCGCTGCCCCGTAATGTCCACGTCGGTCCAAACGGGCCGGTGCTGGTCGATCTGGAGACCTTCTCCGTGGATCTGCGCGAGCACGATCTGGTGGTGCTCGCACTGTCCCGGGACCGGTACGGCCTGGCGCCCGAGGCGTACGACGCCTTCACCGCCACATACGGCTGGGACGTCCGCGAGTGGGAGGGCTGCGCGGTGCTTCGCGGGGCCCGGGAGACGGCCAGCTGTGCCTGGGTGTCCCAGCACGCGCCGGCCAACCCGAAGGCCCTCGCGGAATTCCGCCGCCGTGTGGCCTCCCTGCGAGACGGCGACACGGCGGTGCGGTGGTATCCGTTCTGAGGGCTGCCCCCGCGGACCTCGGCGGCGGTCCGGGGTGTCAGCCCGCGGCGACCCCGACCGGCTCCCGCAGCGGCCAGTGGCCGTCGATCACCGCGTCCGCGGTGCCCTTGCGGCGCAGGAACTGCTGGAAGTCCGCCGCCCATTGCGCGTACCACTCCACCTGGCGCTCATGCAGCTCGGCGGCGGTCAGCGCGGCCACCGAGCCGTGTCGCTCGGCTATGGCGTACGCCACCCGGACGGCGGCCAGCGCGTCCGCCCCCGCGTCATGGGCTCCGCCGTGCACCACGCCGTACTCGACGCAGACCGCTTCCAGGTTGCGCTTGCCCTTGCGGTAGCGGTCGACGGCCCGGTCGATGGTGTACGGGTCGATGACCGGACCGATCCCCGCCCCGTCGAGCCGGTCGCTCAGCGACGGCAGCCCGTGCCGCTGCAACTCGGCCGTGAGCAGCGTCAGATCGAAGGCCGCGTTGTACGCGACGACCGGCACGCCGCGGCGCCAGTACTCCGTGAGCGTCCCGGCGATCTCGTCGGCCACCTCGCGCACCGGCCGGCCCTCCGCCGCCGCCCGCTCGCTGCTGATGCCGTGGATCGCCGAGGCCTGCTCGGGAATCCGGATGCCCGGATCCGCCAGCCAGCTGTGCTGCCGCACCGGCTCCCCGTCCCTGCCGCCGACGCCGACGATCGCGGCTGTCACGATCCGGGCCTCCAGCGGTTCCGTGCCCGTCGTCTCCAGGTCGAAGCCGACCAGCGCCTCCCGGTGCCAGCTCATCCCGTACCTCCTTCGTGGTGCTCTCCCCCAGGTGATGACCACCCTCGCATGCACCACTGACAACGCGGTCCCGGCCCCTCAGGAGACGGGCCGGGAGTCCGCCCACACGGACTCGAATTCCTCGCGGTACGTCTCGAACAGCCCGTGCTCGTTGTCCTGCCCCGCCCGGACCACGGCGCGCCCGCCGCCGCGCAGCACCAGCACGGGCGCCTCCATGCCGCGGGCGCGCCGCAGATAGGTCTGGACGACCCCGACCGCGTCCGTCCCGTCGCCGTCCACCAGATAGGCCGTGAAGCGCGGCGTCTCGTCGAACACATGGATCTCGAAGGCACCCGGATCACGGAGCTTGGAGCGGACCCGGCGCATATGGAGGATGTTCATCTCCACCGACCGGCTCAGCTCGCCCTTCTTCAGACCCAGCTCCCGCTCCCGGCGCTTGACCGCGCTGCTCGCCGGGTTGATGAAGAGCAGCCGGACCCGGCAGCCCGACTCGGCGAGCCGGATGAGCCTGCGGCCGGAGAAGTTCTGCACCAGCAGGTTGAGCCCTATGCCGATCGCGTCGAGCCGGCGCGAACCGCCGAAGAGATCCTCGGCGGGCAGCTGGCGCTGGAGCCGCACCCGGTCGGAGTGGACGGAGACCACGTCCGCGTACCGGTCGCCGACGAGCTCCTCGACGGCGTCGACCGGGAGCCGGTCGGCCGACGGGACCGCGGCGCCACTGCCCAGGATCTCCAGGAGCCGGGCGGAGGCGCGCTCGGCCTGGGCGAGGACCGCCTCGTTCAGGGCGCGGTTGCGGGAGACCACGTTGCGGGCGACCTCCAGCTCGTCGAGCGCCAGCTCCACCTCGCGCCGGTCGTCGAAGTACGCCTCGAAGCACGGCCAGTGCTGGACCATCAGCTCACGCAGCTGAGGCAGCGTGAGGAAGCTGAGGACGTTGTCGTCGGCGGGGTCCAGCAAATATCCCTTGCGGCGCGAGACCTCGCGCACGGCGACGGCGCGCTGCACCCACTCCTGCCCGGCGGGCCCGGCGGCGGCCACCACCCAGTCCTCGCCGTGGACCGGCTCGTAGATGGGCCGGAGCACCGCGGCGACCACGGCGCGCAGCCGCTGCTCCACGAGATTCAGCCAGATGTAGGCCCGGCCGGCCCGCTGGGCGCGCGTACGCACCTCGCTCCAGGCGTCCGCTCCCCAGTCCAGTTCCGCGCCGATCTCCATGGGCTGCGCAAGTGAAACCGCCCCCGGCGGGACATCGGTGGAGTCCCCCTCGTGACCTGGGTCACCTGGGGGCAGCTCGAAGCCTCCCGAGCTCACCCGCGCACCGCCTTCCACTCCCCCACCAACGATCAAGGAAGGGTACTCCGGGAGCGGGAGCCGGTGCAGCCGGATGCACATGCTGCTTCGTCAACTCCCCTGTGGCGCAAGCATGTTCCCGGCGGCAAGATCTGCCGTAGTGAGGGGATTCATAGTGATTGGGCACCCCGTCCGGGGCTCTGTACCGGGCGAGGGCCGGGGCCGGGGAGCCCGATCCCGGTTCCGGGCGACACGGAGAGGCCCGATGTTGACCGGACCGCGTGCCGTGCCGGTCGGTCTTAGGTAGCCGCACCTCTTTCGGGGAAGATCTGGCTCCAGGGCCCGTCCGGCGGATCAGGGCCGGACAGGGTCCAGGGCGTGTCCGCAAGCTCCAGGCACCCGGATCAGAAGTGGAAGAGTCGAGCCTATGCAGGTCTGGCCGGGACAGGCGTATCCCCTCGGCGCCACGTACGACGGCGCCGGGACCAACTTCGCGGTCTTCTCGGAGGCCGCCAGACGAATCGAGTTGTGCCTGCTGCACGACGACGGTTCCGAGACGGCGGTGGAGCTCAGGGAGACCGACGCCTTCGTCCGCCATGCCTATCTGCCCGGGGTGATGCCCGGTCAGCGGTACGGATTCCGGGTCCACGGGCCGTACGAACCGGAGCGCGGCGCCCGCTGCAATTCGGCCAAACTGCTGCTCGACCCGTACGCCCGCGCCGTCGCCGGGCAGATCCGGTGGGGCGAGGCGGTGTACGGCTATCCGTTCGGCCGGCCCGACGCGCGCAACGACCTCGATTCGGCGCCGCACACCATGACCTCGGTCGTGGTCAACCCGTACTTCGACTGGGGCGACGACCGGCGGCCCCGTACGGACTACCACCGCACGGTGATCTACGAGGCCCATGTGAAGGGCCTGACCATGCTCCACCCGGGGCTGCCGAAGGAGCTGCGCGGCACCTACGCGGGGCTGGCCCATCCGGAGGTGATCGCCCATCTGACGGAACTGGGTGTCACGGCCATTGAACTGATGCCGGTCCACCAGTTCGTCCAGGACCACCGGCTGGCCGACGCGGGGCTGGCCAATTACTGGGGCTACAACACCATCGGCTTCTTCGCCCCGCACAACGCCTACGCCTCCTGGGGCGACCGCGGCGAGCAGGTGCTGGAGTTCAAGCAGGCCGTACGGGCCCTGCACCAGGCCGGCATCGAGGTGATCCTCGACGTGGTCTACAACCACACCGCGGAGGGCAACCACCTGGGTCCGACGCTCTCCTTCCGGGGCCTGGACAATGCCTCGTACTACCGGCTCGCGGACGACCAGCGGTACTACATGGACACCACGGGGACCGGGAACTCCCTGCTGATGCGGTCGCCGCACGTGCTCCAGCTGATCATGGACTCGCTGCGGTACTGGGTCACGGACATGCATGTGGACGGCTTCCGCTTCGATCTGGCGGCCACCCTGGCCCGGCAGTTCCACGAGGTGGACCGGCTGTCTTCGTTCTTCGACCTGGTGCAGCAGGACCCGGTGGTCAGCCAGGTGAAGCTGATCGCCGAGCCGTGGGACGTGGGCGAGGGCGGCTACCAGGTGGGGAACTTCCCACCGCTGTGGACCGAGTGGAACGGCAAGTACCGGGACACCGTGCGGGACCTGTGGCGGGGCGAGCCTCGGACGCTGGCCGAGTTCGCGGGGCGGCTGACCGGGTCGTCGGACCTGTACCAGGACGACGGCCGGCGGCCGCTCGCCTCGATCAACTTCACCACCTGCCACGACGGATTCACGCTGCACGACCTGGTCTCGTACAACGACAAGCACAACGAGGCCAACGGCGAGGGCAACCGGGACGGCGAGAGCCACAACCGGTCCTGGAACTGCGGGGTGGAGGGGGAGACCGACGAGCCGGAGGTCCTCGATCTGCGGACGCGGCAGATGCGGAACTTCATCGCCACGCTGATGCTGTCGCAGGGCGTGCCGATGCTGAGCCACGGCGACGAGTTCGCGCGTACCCAGCGGGGCAACAACAACGCGTACTGCCAGGACAACGAGTTGTCATGGGTGCAGTGGCCGGAGCCGGCCGAGGCCCCGGGGGACGAAACGGACGAGACCGCACCGGACGGGGCGAACGGTCCGGGCAGCAGTCTGCTGGAGTTCACCCGGGCGATGGTCTGGCTCCGTCGCGACCACCCGGTCTTCCGGCGCCGCCGGTTCTTCCACGGCCGTCCGGTCGAGGGCACGCACGACGAGCTCTCGGACATCGCGTGGTTCACGCCGGAGGGCAGTGAGATGACGCAGCGGGACTGGCAGGCCGCGCACGCCAAGGCACTGACGGTCTTCCTCAACGGACACGCGATCTCGGAGCCGGGGCCGCGCGGCGAGCGGATCTCCGACGACTCGTTCCTGCTGATGTTCAACGCGAGCGCCGAGACGCTGGAGTTCTCCGTACCGGTGAATCACGGCCGGCAGTGGCTGGTGGTGGTCGACACCGCACGCCCGGTCGGAGTCCTGCCCGGCTCGGGGCCGAAGGTGGCGGGAGGCGATCGGGTGACGCTGGTCGGGCGCAGCATGGCGGTGCTCCAGCGGCCCGCGTAGGGCGTGTCCGGTCACCGGGGACACCGCCGGTCGAGCCCTTTGCGGCGTTCCGTGACACACAAGCCGCCAGGCTGGGTACGAACGTCCGCATGACGCCCACCGCCACCTACCGGCTCCAGCTCCAGCCGGACTTCCCGTTCGCGGCCGCCGGACACGCCGTGCCGTATCTCGCCGCGCTCGGCGTCTCCCACCTCCATCTGTCCCCGGTCCTCGAAGCCGTGCCCGGCTCCCGGCACGGCTACGACGTCGTCGACCACGGCCGGGTCCGTGGTGAGCTCGGCGGTGAGGACGGGCTGCGGGAGCTGGCCCGAACGGCGCGTGAGCACGGTCTCGGGCTGATCGTGGACATCGTGCCGAACCACATGGCCGCCGTCCCCCGCCACAACCGCGCGCTGTGGGAGGTGCTGCGCGAGGGCCCCGGGTCCCCGTACGCCCGCTGGTTCGACATCGACTGGGCGGCGGGCGGCGGCAAGGTGCTGCTGCCGGTGCTCGGCGGACGGATCGGCGAGGAGATCGGCGGACTCCGGGCGGACGGGGACGTGCTGCGCTACGGCGACCAGGAATTCCCGCTGCGGACCGGCACCGCCGGTCTGCCGCTGCCCGAGCTGCTGGATGCCCAGCACTACCGGCTCGGCTGGTGGCGGCTGGCCCGTACCGAGCTGAACTACCGGCGGTTCTTCACGATCTCGGAGCTCATCGGGGTGCGGGTGGAGGACCCCGAGGTCTTCGCCGCCACCCACGGCAAGATCCTCGAACTGGTCCGGGACGGTGTCGTCGACGGGCTGCGCATCGATCACCCCGACGGGCTGGCCGACCCGGCGGCCTACCTGGAACGGCTCTCGGCGGCGGCCGACGGGCGGTGGACGGTGGTGGAGAAGATCCTCACCGGCGGCGAGACGCTGCCCGCGGACTGGGCCGTCGCGGGGACGACCGGCTACGACGCACTGCACCGCGTCGACGGGCTGTTCGTCGACCCGATGGGCGCCGCGGAGCTGGTCGGCCGCTACCGGGAGTACGCGGGACCCGCCGGTGACCGCGGCGGTTACTGGACGGCGACCGTCCGCCGGGCCGCGTACCGGGTGGTGACGCATGAACTGGCCGCCGAGACCGAGCTGCTGACCCGGCTCGCCGTACGGATCTGCGCCGACGACCCCGCGCTGCGCGATCACGCCCCGTGGACGCTGCACGCCGCCGTGCGCGAACTGCTCGTGCGGGTACCCGTCTACCGCCCGTACGCGACGGCCGGCGGGCCCCGCACACGGACGGCCGACGAGACGCTGCCGGACGCGGTCGTACGGGACGCGAAGGCGATGTTCGCCGTGGCGGAGGAGGCGTCGGCCGTCGATGTGGTCCGGGAGCTGGCGCTGGGGCGGCTGGGAGAGGGTCCCGACCGGGCCGCGTTCTGTGCCCGGTTCGCCCAGACCGCCTCCGCGCTGCGCGCCAAGTCCGTCGAGGACACCGCGTTCTACCGGTATGTGCCGTTGATCTCGGCGAACGAGGTGGGCGGCGATCCCGGTCAGCCGGCGGTGACGCCGGAGGAGTTCCATGCGTTCTGTGCCCGGCTGGCCCGCGACTGGCCGGCCACCGGCACGGCGCTGACCACCCATGACACCAAGCGGAGCGCCGATCTGCGGGCCCGGGTCGCGGTGCTGACGGAGTGCCCGGAGTCGTGGTCCGGACTGCTGACGGAGCTGGAGCGGATGACTCCGGCCACCGCTCCCGACGCGCAGCTCGCCTGGCAGGCCTGGCAGACGGCCGTGGGCTGCGCGAAGCTGCCGGGCGGCGAGATGGCGGGCCGGCTGGAGCCGGCGCTGCTGAAGGCGGTGCGCGAGGCCGGGCTCTTCACCAGCTGGACCGAATCCGATCCGGCGTACGAGCGGGCGGTGACGGACTTCGTCGCGGCCGGGCCGGCGGCCGGCTCCGGTCCGGTGCGCGAGACGCTGGAGCGGTTCGCGAACACGCTCGACCCGTACGTGCGGGCCAATGTGCTGGGTGCGGCGCTGGTGCAGCTGACGATGCCCGGTGTGCCGGATCTGTACCAGGGCACGGAGCGGGAGTACGTGGCGCTGGTCGACCCGGACAACCGGCGGCCGTTCCGCGAGCCGTCCGGGGACGGGGCCCGCGGCGAGAAGGGCGAGCTCACGGCGGCCGCCCTGCGGCTGCGGCGCGAACGGCCCGAGGCGTTCGGCGAGTCCGGTACGTACGCCCCGCTGGGCGCGCATGGCCCGGCGGCCGCGCACTGTCTGGCGTTCTGCCGCTCCGGCGAGGTGGTCACCGCCGTGACCAGGCTGTCGTTGCGGCTGGCGGAGTCGGGCGGCTGGCACGACACGGAGCTGGCGCTGCCGGACGACGGGCCGTGGACCGATCTGCTGACACCCGGGCGGGAGTTCGCCGGGGGCCCGGTCGCGCTCGCCGAGCTCTTCGCCGGGCGGCCGGTGGCGCTGCTCAGCCGGGCCGGACGAGGAGGGCCCGCGGACCGCGGGTGAGCAGCCCGGTGCCGGCCGGACGGAATCCGTCCGCCCAGCGGAGCCGGGGCATCGCGTCGAGCAGCGCGCGCAGGCCCTGCCCTGCCTCCAGCCGGCCGAGCAGCACGGCCGGGCAGGACGCGGGGCCGGTGAGGGACCGGCCCTGGTCGCGGCGGAAGGGGTCGAAGAGGTCGGGTGCGGCGAACCGTTCCGGATCGCGGCCGGCCGAACCGATCAGACAGGCGACGTCCGCCCCGGCGGGCAGTGTGCCGCCGCTGAGGGTGACCTCGGCGACGGTGCGGCGCAGCACGACCTGGACCGGCGGGTCGCGGCGCAGTGACTCGGTCCAGGCCCGGTCGGCCAGGGCGGGTGCGGTGCGCAGGGCGGCGAGGAGGTCGGGGGCGTCCAGCACATTGGCGAGGAAGGAGGCGAGCGCGGTCTCGCGGAGGCCGGTGTGCCGGGTGCAGGGTGTGGCAGCGGTGGCTGTCCCACCTGCCGCGCCTGTTGCACCTGTCGTACCTGTCGCGGTGCGGGACAGGCGGAAGGCGTACGGTCGGGCGCTCGCGCCGGGGGCGGCGCCGACGGGCAGCCAACGGCAGAACTCCGCGACGAGGTCGACCTGTTGGCGGCCCGCGAGCCGGCGCGCCAGCACGTACGCGGTCCGCTCGATCCGCGCGACCATGTGACGTGGTACCGATCCGGGGTCCGGCATGTGACATGGCATCGCCCCGGGCGCGGTCGTGTGGTGCCGGCGGGGCGCGCAGTGGGGGCTGCCGTGGCAGAGGCCGAGCGGGGCGGGGCCGCCACGGGGCGCGGCGTCGTGCGGGAGGCCGGTGAACCGGGGGTCGGTGAGCGCCGTGGCCACGTCCGCGTACCGGCTGACCAGCCAGGCGCCCAGGGGCGCGTCGTAGCAGAGCGGGTACTCCTCGCGCAGGACGCGGTAGAGCCGGTACGGGTCGTGCGCCGCGCCGGGTGCGAGCAGGCTGGGGCCGGTGCTCGGGCGGGGGCCGCGCGCCGGCCTGCCGGTCCGACGGCCGAGGTCCGGTGCGGGTATGCCTTCCGGCGCGTCGGCCTGCATCGGTACCCCCGGGACTCAGGGCGCCGGTGTGCGGCGCGGCTTCCCACCAGGGGACCACCCGCGGGGGTGTCGCGCAGTCGGCGTACGGCCGTCCGGGTGACGGCGGTTCGCCCGGTCGGGGGTCTCAGTCCGTCGGTGTCCGGGGGCGGAGCGGCCGGGCGGCCCCGAGCAGATCCGTGAACGCGGCGCCGGCCCCCGTGAGCTCGACGCGGGAGAAGACCGCCAGTCGACGCCGCCAGGGAGGTTCGACGGCGAGGACCGCGAAGTCCTCACCGACCGCTCCCCGGACCACATGCGCCGGAGCGTGCACGGGCGGGCGGCCTGGTGAAGATCGTCGCCGAACGGGGCGGCCGGGTCCTCGGGGTGCATCTCGTCGGTCCGCAGGTCTCCGAGATGATCGCGGAGAGTCGGCTCATCGTCGGGTGGGATGCCGAACCGGCCGACGTGGCCTGTCACATCCACGCCCATCCGACGCTCTGCGAGGCGGTCGGCGAAGCCTTTCTCACCCTCGGCGGACGCGGGCTGCACCAGCGGTCCCGAGCCGGCCGGCTCCCAGCCGGGCGGGCGGGGCCCTCAGTCGGGCGGCGCGAGGACGGGCGCGGAGAGCCGGAAGCTCATCCGTCCGAAGCTCACCTGGTCCCCGTCGCGGACCGGGACCGTGCCGGTGACCCGCTGGCCGTTGACACAGGTGCCGTTGGTCGAGCCGAGGTCACGCAGCAGCCAGCAGCCGCTCCGCACGGTGAGCTCCGCGTGGAGCCGGGAGACGGTCTCGTGGTTGAGCCGCAGGCCGTTTCCGGGATCGCGGCCGATCAGCAGGGGGTTCGGGCTCGGGGCGGGGAGCAGCAGCTTCGGGAGCCGTTCGGTCTGCCAGACCCGGCGCACCCGGCCGGGGAATCCGGACATCCCGCCCACCACCCGGAGTATCCGCCGTGACCAGTGGTTCTCGCCCTCCAGGTCGGCGGTGAGCGCGTCCAGCTCCTCGGAACGCCGGGCGGTGAGGGCCAGTTCCATGCGTCGCACGAAGGTGTCGTGGGACAGTCTGCCCTGTGCCGCGCCGTCTCTGAGCACGCCGAGCACACGATCGCGCTGGGCATCGGACAGCCGCACGGGATACGTGTGGGACTCGAAGGAGGACGTCACGCGGACAATTGTCGGTCCGACCGCCCCGGGGTGTCCAGAACGGGCCCGTGTCCGGCCCTTCGACCGGCGCGGAACACCCCGCGAACGCCTTCGCGGACAGCCCCTCGGAACCCTGCCGCGAATATCCCCGCGCACGGCCGTGGCGACGTTGCTACTGTCTCCCGCCGCGGGCCGCCCGGGATTCACCGGATGGCACTTCCGCGCATCCCGAGGAGCTCGTGTGACCTTTGCACCACAGGAACTGACCATCCGTCCGCTCGCCGGCCCGCACGAGCTCGGGCTCTTCCGCCGGCTGTCGTACACCCTCGATCACGAGCTCGCCGACGACCTGGGGAGCGGGCGTCGTCGCCCCGAGTGGATGTGGGTGGCGATGCGCGGCGAGCACGTGGTGGCACGGATCGCGTGGTGGAGCCGGACCGGAGAGGCGCCGCTGCTCCTGGACTTCTTCGACCTGGACGACACCCTGCCCGAGCCCGAACGCGGCGAGGCGGGCCTGAAGCTGCTGGAGACGGCGACGGCGGCGGTCGTGCCCGCCGGCGCCCCGCGGCCCGAGTACGGACGTTTCGTACCGGCCGACTGGCGCGAGGACCCGGCCGCCCGCGATGCCGTCGAGGCCCGGATCCGGGTCATGGAACGCTCCGGTGCGCGGATGCTGGTCGAGCGGCTCCGTCTGGAGTGGCGTGCCGGTACACCGGTCCCTGCCGACAGCGGTCGGCTCCGGTTCCGCCCGGTCGGCGACCGTGAGGATCTCCTCGCGCTGATGACCCCGGTGATGGAGGGCACCCTCGATGCCCACGGGCAGGCCGACCTGGCGTCCGGGCTCGGTGCCCGCGAGGCCGCCGAGAAGCACTACGACGAGGAGCTGGCCGGGTACGGGACACCGCGCGAGTGGTGGCGCGTCGCCGAGCTCCCGGACGGTGAACCGGTCGGGTTCGTGATCCCGGCACGCAACGACTACAACCCGATCATCGCCTACATCGGTGTGCTGCCCGCACGGCGCGGCCACGGCTACATCGACGATGTCCTCGCCGAGGGCACCAGGGTCCTGGCCGCGCAGGACGGCGTGGAACGGATCCGGGCCGCCACCGACCTCGGCAACGTACCGATGGCCGAGTCCTTCGCACGCCTCGGGTATGTGAACTTCGAGCGCTCCTTCGACATGGTCTGGGACTGATCCGTCCCACCGGCAGGGCGGTTACGCCGACCGCTCCCCCGTGAGTCCGGAGGCGGCTTCCGCCAGCCATTCCAGGCGGAGTTGCTGCTCGGCGGGGATCGTGGCGTCCTCGCCGCGCGGCCCCACGTTGAGCAGCAGATTGCCGCCTCCGGCCGCCGTCTCCCGGACCAGCGTCTCCAGCGCCGCGCGGCCGAGGTACGCCTCGGGCGGGGAGTTGCGGTTGTAGCCGAAGCTGTGGTCGATGCCACGGGTGATCTCGTACGGGTCGGGGCCGCTGTGGCGGGCGAATTCCGGGGTGCGGAAGTCGTAGTACGGGGGCCGGCGCGGGACGAAGCCCTCGCCCCGGGCGGCGGTGCGGCGTTCCCAGCCGTCGTACAGGGCCCTGGCGCCGGGAAGCCGCAGCGCGCGCCACATCGGTGCGTACGGGAACAGCCGGTCGTTGACGACGCCGTGCGGAACGGCGAAGCGGTAGTACTCGATGAGCCGCTGCACATCGGCGCGTGAGCCGGGCCAGGCGATGTCGTTCCAGAGGATGTCGGGGCGGTACCGCCGGATCAGTTCGCGCATCTGGGCGCCCGCGTACGCGGGGTAGCTGCCGCGCGGCACGGCCGAGACGGTGTCCGCGCCGGTTCCTATGGGGCGGTCGTCGAAGGTCCAGTCGAGTCCGCCGGAGTAGTGGACCCCGAAGCGCAGCCCCTCGGCCCGTACGGCTTCGGCGAATTCACCGACGATGTCGCGTGTGGTGTGCCAGCGCGCGCGGTGCGGGTTGGCGACGCCGGAGGGCCAGAGGCAGAAGCCGTCGTGGTGCTTGGTGACGAGGACGGCGTAGCGGGCGCCCGCGGCACGGAAGCCGCGGGCCCACGCGGTGGGGTCCCAGCTCTCCACGGCGTCGTTGAAGTCGTCTCCGAAGGAGGTGTACGGGCGGCTGCCGTAGGTCGCGCGGTGGTGGGCGGAGACGGGGCTGCCGGGGAACCGGAGCGCGTTCTCGTACCACTCGGCGCAGGAGGTCCAGCCGAGCGGCGAGCGGCGGCCGGCCTGCGGGAGTTCAGCCGCGGGGACGTACGGCGGGGCCCAGCCCGGTACGGAGGCGGGCGTCCAGTGCACAAAGATCCCCAGTCCGGCCCGGGACCACCACGAAGCAACCATGCCGCGAAGTATGGATCACGCCGGAGACCCTCCGTCAGGTCGGTGTCCCGGACCGCCCGCCTTCTGTGTGCGGATCAGGTCGCGGTACCAGGCGTAGGAGTCCTTCGGCGTCCGGCGCAGTGTCTCGTAGTCGATGTGGACCAGGCCGAAGCGCTTGCTGGCGCCCTCGGTCCATTCGACGTTGTCGGTGAGCGACCAGGTGAAGTAGCCGCGTACGTCGACACCCGCGTCGATGGCCGTACGCAGGGCCCGCAGATGTCCTTCGAGGTACGCGATCCGGCGGGTGTCCTCGGCGGGCTCGTCGACGGCGCAGCCGTTCTCGGTGATGTAGAGCGGCGGGAGCCGGTCGCCGAAGCGGTCGTGGAGCTGGACGAGGGTCTCGCGCAGGCCGTCGGGGACGACGGGCCAGCCGAAGTCGGTCTTCTCGTAACCCTCTATCTCGCGGATGCCGAAGGGGAGTTCGGCGGGCATCCGGAAGCCGGAGAAGGTCTCCTCGGCGTCGGCGTCGGGGGCGCCGACGAGGGTGGGGTTGTAGTAGTTGACCCCGTACCAGTCGAGCGGGGTGGAGATGGTCGACAGGTCGTCCTCGACCGGGCCCGGCATCAGCGCGGCGAAGTTCTCGTCGGGGTAGCGGCCGGTGAGGACCGGGTCGGCGAACAGCCAGTTGGTGATCGTGTCGTACAGCTCCGCGCCCAGGCGGTCCTCCTCGCGGTCCCCGGCGGTCCAGACGGGGGTGTGCGAGACGGCGATGCCGATGTTGTCCGCGCCCGCGCCGCGCAGCGCGCGCACGGCCAGGCCGTGGGCGAGGAGCTGGTGGTGGGCGGCGGGCAGGGCGTCGAGGAGGAGGGCGCGGCCGGGCGCGTGCTCGCCGAGGGCGTAGCCGAGCATCGTGACTTCGGCCGGTTCGTTGATGGTGATCCACATCGGTACGCGGTCGGCGAGGCGCTCGGCGACGATGCCCGCGTACTCGGCGAAGCGGTAGGCGGTGTCCCGGTTGAGCCAGCCGCCCTCCTCGTCCAGCGGCAGCGGGGTGTCCCAGTGGTAGAGGGTGGGGGCCGGGGTGATGCCGTGGGCGCAGAGTTCGTCGACGAGGCGGTCGTAGAAGTCGAGCCCCTGCGGGTTGACCGGTCCGCTGCCGCCGGGCACCACGCGCGGCCAGCTGACGGAGAACCGGAAGGCGTCGGCGCCGAGGCCGGCCAGCAGGGCGACGTCCTCACGGTAGTGCTGGTGGAAGCCGGTTCCGCGGGTGGTGTCGGTGCCGTCCTTGATCCGTCCGGGCTGCGCGGCGAAGGCGTCCCAGCCGGAAGGGCCCTTGCCGTCGGTGTCGGCCGCCCCCTCGGTCTGGAAGGCGGACGCGGAGGCTCCCCAGAGGAAACCGGGCGGGAACGACGGCACAGTCATCTCGGCCTCCACAGCCGTAAGAGGGAGTGCGTATTGAGCGGAACCTGGCGGGGCAATGATCAGAACCAGACCTTAATCGTCAGTATCGGGCTCGATCCAGTGTCGTGGGCCGGTGATCACGGCTGTTGCCGACGATGGGGCACGGGGGCGAGGAGACGAGGAGCGTTGCATGCTGTTCGAGGTATGGGCACCGGATGCGGACTCGGTCGGGCTGCGGCTGTCGGGTGAGCTGCGGGCGATGGGACGTGATCCAGGGCGGGACGGCTGGTGGACGGCCGAGGCGGAGGCCTCGGACGGGGACCGCTACGGCTTCGTCCTGGGCGGGGACGGGAGCGGCGGGGACGGGAGCGGCGGGGACGGGGACGGCAGCGACGGGGACGGTGCTGACCCGCGCGTGCTCCCCGATCCGCGTTCGCGCCGTCAGCCGGACGGGCCGGACGGCGAGAGCGCCGTCGTCGACCACTCGTTGTTCGAATGGCGCAGCGACTGGGCGGGCCGGGGGCTTCCGGGCGCCGTCCTGTACGAGCTGCACATCGGTACGTACACCGACGAGGGCACCTTCGACGCCGCGGCCGCCCGGCTGGAGCACCTCGTCGAGCTCGGCGTCACCCATGTGTCGCTGATGCCGGTCTGCCCGTTCCCCGGCACCCACGGATGGGGGTACGAGGGGGTGTCGCTCTGGGCCGTGCACGAGCCGTACGGCGGACCGGAGGGGCTCAAGCGCTTTGTCGACACGGCGCACGGTCTCGGGCTCGCGGTCCTCCTGGACGTGGTCCACAATCACCTCGGCCCGTCCGGCAATCACCTCCCGGCCTTCGGCCCGTACTTCACCGCGACCCATCACACGCCGTGGGGCGCGGCGGTCAATCTCGACGCCCCCGGTTCGGACGAGGTGCGGGCGTTCCTGCTGGGCAGCGCGCTCGCCTGGCTGCGGGACTACCGGCTCGACGGGCTGCGGCTCGACGCGGTCCACGCCCTGGCCGACGGCCGGGCGCTGACCTTCCTGGAGGAGCTGTCCACGGCGACCGACGCGCTCGCGGCCGAACTGGGCCGGCCGCTCCCGCTGATCGCCGAGTCCGACCTCTGCGATCCGCGGACCACGACCCCGCGCGAATCGGGCGGCCTCGGCCTGCACGCCCAGTGGAACGACGACTTCCACCACGCCCTGCACTCCGCGCTCACCGGGGAGTCCCAGGGCTACTACGCGGACTTCGCCGCGGCTCCGCTGGCCGCCGTCGCCAAGACCGTGACGAGCGCGTTCTTCCACAACGGCACGTACTCCAGCTTCCGGGGCCGTACCCACGGCCGCCCCGTCGACATCGGCCGCACGCCCGCCCACCGCTTCGTCGGCTACGCCCAGACCCACGACCAGATCGGCAACCGGGCCCTGGGCGACCGGCTCTCCGCCACGCTCTCCCCCGGCCTGCTGGCCTGCGCCGCGGCTCTCGTCCTGACCGGGCCCTTCACGCCGATGCTGTTCATGGGCGAGGAGTGGGGCGCGCGCACCCCCTGGCAGTTCTTCACCGACCACACCGATCCGGCGCTCGCCGAGGCGGTGCGCAACGGCCGGCGGCGGGAGTTCGCGGCGCACGGCTGGGCGGCGGACGACATTCCGGACCCGCAGGACCCGGCCACCCGCAACCGTTCCTGTCTGGACTGGAGCGAGCCGTCGCGGGAGCCGCACGCCCGCCTGCACGCCTGGTACCGCGAGCTGATCGCACTGCGCCACGCCCTGCCCGACCTCCGCGACCCGGACCTGGCGTCGGTACGCACCGCCCACGACGAACAGGCCCGCTGGCTGGCGTACCGCAGGGGCGATCTGCGGATCGCGGTCAACCTCGGCGAGAAGCCGGCCACGATCCCGCTGGGCGGCGGCCGGCGCCGGGGCGGCGGGGACCGGGTGGTGGCGGCGTGGGGGCCGGTGGAGGCCCCGGGCGGCGACGGGCTTCTGCACCTGCCGCCGGAGTCGTGCGTGGTGCTGGCCGACGGCTGAGGGGCGCGGCGGGGCCGGTCCGCCGCGCCCCTCGTCCGGCTATTCGACGATCGCCAGCTCGCGCGCGGTGGTGTTGAGGCGTCGGCCGCCGTCCTCGGTCACGGTCACGATGTCCTCGATCCGCACACCGAACCGGCCCGGCAGATAGATGCCCGGCTCCACCGAGAAGCACATCCCGGGCACCAGCGGCTGCTCCTCGCCCTCGATCATGTACGGCGGTTCGTGGGTGGTGACACCGATGCCGTGGCCGGTGCGGTGGATGAAGCGTTCGCCGTAGCCGAACTCGGTGATGACCGCGCGGGCCGCACGGTCGATCTCCTGGCAGGCGACGCCCGGCCGGACCGCGTTGCAGCCCGCCTCCTGCGCCTCCCGCACGATGTCGTGGACCCGCTGCTCCTCGGCGGTGGGTTCGCCGACGTGGACCGTACGGGAGGTGTCCGAGCCGTAGCCGTGCTTGAGGCCGCCGAAGTCGAGCACGACCATGTCGCCCCGCTCGATGGTGCGGTCGCCGGCCTCGTGGTGCGGATTGGCACCGTTGGGGCCGGAGCCGACGACCGTGAAGTCGACCTGGGAGTGCCCGAACCGCGTGAGCAGCTCGGCCAGTTCGGCGGCGATGTCGGTCTCCTTGCGGCCGGAGAAGCGCACCTTGAGGATCTCGCCGTACGTGGCGTCGGCGGCGGCTCCGGCGGCCGCGAGCCGCTCCAGCTCATGGGCGTCCTTCACCGCGCGCAGCATCGGCAGGGCCTCGGTGAGGGAGACGTACGAGGTGCCCGGCAGGGTGCGTTGCAGCCCGAGCAGATGCATCGCCCAGGCGTTGTCGCTGATCCCGAACCGGCCCGCGCCGTCGAGCAGCGGGGCCGTGACGGCGTAGGGGTCCTTGCCGTCGGTCCAGTCCCGGAGGGTGAGGGCCGGGGCACCGACGGCCTTCTCGGCGTCCGGGGCCTCCAGCGTCGGGACGACGAGGACCGGGTCCTGACCGGCCGTGAGGACGAGGACGGTGAGGCGTTCGGTGTTCACGGGCTGGTAGCCGGTGAGGTAGACGAGATCGGGTCCGGGCGCGACCAGGACGCCCGCGAGTCCGGCCTCGGCGGCGGTGTCGGCCGCACGCCTCATGCGGGCCCGGTAGTCGTCGGCGGTGAACGGTACGGGCTGGTTCTGGCTGGACATGCGGGACCTCCTGGCGACGCGACACGGCACACAGCATCCTGCCTGTCCGCGCCGGTCGACGCGAGTGGGGCTCAGGTTTGCGGATCCGGACGTACGACGAGGTCGGCGCCGTCCCGGCCGCGCTCGACCAGGCGCGCGTTGGCCTCGTCGGACCGCATCACCCAGCGCTCGGCGTACGGCCGCGGCTTCCCGAACCGCACATGCCGCTCGACGAGCCGCCGTACCCGCAGGGCCGGGTCGGTGTCCAGGAACCAGACCTCGTCGAGCAGCCCGCGGACGGGGGCCCAGGGGCCTTCGTCGTGCAGCAGGTAATTGCCCTCGGTGATGACCAGCGGGATGTCCGGGGATACGGGAACGGCCCCGGCGACCGGCTCCTCCAGGGCGCGGTCGAAGGCGGGGGCGTACACGGTGGTTCCCGCTTCCGGTGTGCGCAGGCGTCCGAGCAGGGCCGCGTACCCGGCGGCGTCGAAGGTGTCGGGGGCGCCCTTGCGCGCGGCGCGGCCGAGTCGTTCCAGCTCGGCCTGGGCCAGGTGGAAGCCGTCCATGGGGACGAGGACGGCGAGGCCGTCGAGCGCGTCGACGAGCCGGGCCGCCAGGGTGGACTTGCCGGCCCCGGGCGGCCCCGCGATGCCGAGGATGCGACGGTGCCCGGGGACGGCGAGGCGGCGGGCGCGGGCCGTCGTCCCGGTGGGATCGCTGTCGGCGGTGGGATCGCCGGTGGTGGGGCCGTTCGTGTCCATGCGGGGCATTGTCCCGCAAGGAGAAGAGCCACACATGGGCGTACGCGTCACGTTGCGGCAGCACGTCCCAGTCGCTTCCGCACGCATCGGCCGGGGCGTTGACACAGAAGGCCAGGGCGCGGTGCTCGCTCCCGTTCCACTCCTCGCGGAGCCGGCTCCGGAAGTCGGCCTTCGCTCTCTCGACATCCTGTGCGCCGTGCTCGCCCCTGAGAATCCTTCTCACGACCACGGCCTGCGGCTCAGGCCTGCTCACCATGACGCCCATGGTCTCGGCGTTCCGCGACCGGGACGAGAGGGCCTGCCGGCGCCGGCCCTCCCCACCGCCGCGCCGCGTCAGCGCGCCCCCTTGCCCTCCAGGTACGCCAGCACCGCCAGCACCCGTCGGTGCACCGTGCCGTCGTCGGGTTCCAGGCCGAGCTTGGCGAAGATCGAGCCGATGTGCTTGCTCACCGCCCGTTCCGTCACGACGAGTTCGGCGGCGATGGTGCCGTTCGCCTTGCCCTGCGCCATCAGTTCCAGCACCTCGCGTTCGCGCGGGGTGAGGCTCTGCAGCGGTTCGGCGGACGACTTGCGGGTCAGCAGCTGGGTCACGACCTCGGGGTCGAGCGCCGTGCCGCCGCCCGCCACCCGGTCCAGTGCCTGGAGGAACTGGTCGACCCGGCCGATCCGGTCCTTCAGGAGGTAGCCGATGCCCTGGGCGCCCTGGGCGAGCAGCTCGGCGGCGTAGGTCTCCTCCACATACTGCGAGAGCACCAGGATCGGCAGCTCGGGCAGCTCCGCACGGGCGGCGAGCGCGGCGCGCAGCCCCTCGTCGCGGAAGGTGGGCGGGAGCCGCACGTCGAGCACGGCGGCGTCCGGGCGGTGTTCCAGCAGGGCGGGCAGCACCTCGGGCCCGGTCGACGCGGCGGCCACCACCTCGTGGCCCGAGCTGGTGAGCAGCAGGATCAGCCCCTCCCGCAACAGCGCGTTGTCCTCGGCGATCACGATCCGCACGGCAGCTCCACTTCGATGTCCGTCGGCCCCCCGATGGGGCTGCTGATGCGGGTGGTGCCGTCCAGGGCGGCGATCCGCCGCCTGATGCCGACCAGCCCGCTGCCGGACCCACCCCGGTCCGTGGCCTGCGTGGGCCGGGGGCTCGGACGATCGCCGCCGGTGGAGGGCTTCTCCGAGGTTCCGTACCGTTCGCCCGCGCCGCCGTGCCCATTGTCGCTGATGGTCACCCGCAGGGTGCCGGGGGTACGTTCGATGCGCACGGTGGCGGCCGTCGCACCGCTGTGCTTGCTGATGTTGGTGAGGGCCTCGGCGATGACGAAGTAGGCGGCGGCCTCGATCGCGGCCGGAAGCCGCCGGCCGTCCTCGACGCCGTCCAGCTCCGCGGTGACGGGCACGCCCGCATCGGCGGCCAACGCCCGTACCGCGCCTGCCAGTCCGCGGTCGGTCAGCACCGGCGGATGGATGCCGCGCACCACGTGCCGCAGTTCGGCGAGAGCCGCCTCCGCACCGTCCTGCGCCTCGTCCAGACGGATGCGCGCGGTGCCCGGGTCGCTGTCGAGGAGTTGTCTGGCGAGGCCGATGCGCAACGACAGGGCGACGATCCTGGCCTGGGCTCCGTCGTGCAGATCACGTTCGATGCGCCGCAGTTCGGCGCCGTGTGCCTCGACCGCACCGGCCCGGCTCTCGGTCAGCTGGGTGATCCGTTCGGCGAGCGCGGCCGACGGCGACGTGGTGAGCAGGGAGCGGGTCCATTGCGCGGACAGGTCCGCGAGTACGCCGTGCCAGCGCAGCACCCACCCCTGCCGCTCGGGCAACGGGGTGCCGTACTCGTCGGCGGCTCGCCGGTCCAGCAGATGCACGACCGTCAGCGCGACCCCGTCCACCAGGAGTCCGACCGGCCACAGCACCATCGCGAGGTAGCCGAGGGCATTGCCCATGAGTGCCTGGAAGGGCAGCCAGAGCGCGTCGCGCCAGACCGTCGGATCGGCGAGCACCCGCCGGACCCGCTCGGAGAGTTCGGCGCTGTCCAGCGACGGATACTGCGTCGGGGTGAACGGAACGCCCAGCCGCGCCGCGGCCCTGCGTCGCTCGGACTCCGCGAACCGGCGCAGCACCTTGGCGGCCTCCGGCAGCGCGGGCAGCCCGATGAGCACGGTGGCGAACAGCAGGACCGCCACCACCAGGAACGCGCTCACATACGCGAGCAGCGCGACCGCGATGCCGACGGCCAGATAACGCGACGCGTCCCACGAACGCCGGATGGCGGCCGTCAGCGGGGCGGGAGTGGTGCTCATGACGCAGAACGTTACGGGGCTTCGTCCGTCGCCGGAGTGGAGCCCTCCCCCGGGCCGGGGTGGAGCTGGCTGCACCCCCGTTCCGGGACCGCGCACCCTCGCTCGGCCGGTCTCCGGTTCGTAGCGTTTACCCAGGTCAGAAGGTATGCGGCGGGGCAGAGAAGGAATGGTGGAGTCAACGGTGGACGCGATCACAGCGGTGCGGTCGTCCGCGCTGAGGCTGGAGTCGGTGAGCCGGCGCCACGGCCGGCGCGGCCAGGAGACGACCGCGCTCGACGCGGTCAGTTGCGTGGTCCCGGCCGGGAGCTTCACCGCGGTGGTGGGCCCCTCGGGCTCGGGGAAGAGCACATTCCTGCAGTGTGCCGCGGGTCTGGACCGTCCGACATCGGGCACGGTACGGATCGGGAACACCGATCTCGGTGCGCTCTCGGAGGCCGCGCTGACCCGGTTGCGGCGGGACCGGATCGGCTTCGTCTTCCAGTCGCACGCCCTCAATCTGATGCCTTCGCTGAGCATCGAGGAGAACGTCGTGCTGCCGCTGGTGCTGGCGGGCGCCGACCCGGCGGACGAGCGGGTGCTGACCCGCGGGCGGGACCTGCTGGCCCGGGTCGGCCTGGCGGACCGCGGCGCGCAGGGTCCCGCGACGCTCTCCGGCGGGCAGCAGCAACGGGTGGCGGTGGCACGGGCGTTGGTGACCGAACCCGAGGTCATCTTCGCGGACGAGCCGACGGCTTCCCTGGACCCGGAGGCGGCGGCCCTGGTGCTCGGTCTGCTGCGGGACGCGGTGCGGATCGACGGCCGTACGGTCGTCATGGTCACCCATGATCCGGTGGCGGCGAGCTGGGCGGACACCGTACTGACGATGGACGGCGGCCGGCTGCGATGAACAGGACCAAGGGCAGCAGGGCCAAGGAGAGCAGGAGCGAGGGGAGCGGGACCGGGAGCGAAGAGGCGGCGCGGCCCCGGCCGGATGCGCGGACCGGCGTCCGACGGGCGTCGGCGTTTCTCGCCCGGCGTTCGCTGAAGGCCCATCGCCGGGCCTGGGGCGCGGTGTTCACGGCGACGACGGCGGCGGCCGCACTGATCGGCGCCTTCGCCCTCGTCGTCGGTTCGCTGCTGCTGGCGCAGCCGCCGGTGGAGCGTTACGCGGGGGCCGACGCGGTGGTGGCGGCCGACCAGAAGGTGACGTACACGGCGAAGCCGTGGGGCAGCAAGCCGAAGACCGCGACGACGTATCTGCCGGAACGGGTGCGGCTCGACCGCTCCGTGGTGGCGAAGGCCGCCGCCGCGCACGGCGTCGCGAAGGCCGTCGCGGACGATTCGGTACCGGTGACCGTGGGCGGCGAGGGCGGCGCGGCTTCGGGCCTCGGCCGTTCCTGGGCGGCCGCCGCGCTCACCCCGTACCGGCTGACGGACGGACACCCGCCCAGGTCGGCCGGCGAGGTGGTCATCGACAGCGCGCTGTCGGCGGCCACCGGGAGCGGGACCGGTGACCATGTGACATTGCAGGTCGACGGGGCTCCCCGGCCGTACACCGTCAGCGGTGTCGTAGGCGCCGGTCTCCGGGGCGGCTCCCCCGCCGTCTTCCTCACCGAGCGGCACCTCACCGCCCTGGCCGGGCACCCCGGCACGGTGGACGCGGTCGGCATCGTCGCCGAGCCGGGGGTCTCCGCCGACGCGCTGCGGGCTTCGCTGGAGGAGGCGTTGCCGGACCGCTCCCGTGGCGACCACGAGGTCCGGGTGCTCACCGGCCCGGAGCGCGGGCAGGCCGAGCACCCGGACGCGCTCGGCGCCCGAGGCGAACTGCTGCCACTGCTCGCCTCCATCACCGCAACGGTTTTCATGGTGGCGCTCCTGGTGATCGCCACCACCCTCTCCCAGGCGGTCCACCAGCGCTCCGGTGAACTGGCGCTGCTGCGTGCCATCGGAGCGACGCCCCGGCAGCTCAGGTCGGCCGTCGGCCGCGAGGTGAGCCGGGTGGCCGGTGCCGCGGCGGTGCTGGGCGGGGTCGGTGCCGTACCTCTGGGGCTGCTGATGCGGTCGCTCCTGACGACGGACCCGCTGCCACTGCCCATGCCGGTGTGGCTGCCGTTCGCCGCGGCAGCCACGGCGGCGTCGCTCGTCGCGCTCGCCGCCCGTCCGGTGTCGGTCCTCGCGGCCAGGTCCATCACCGGGCTGCGGCCCGCCGCGGCGCTGGGCGCGGCCCGTGCGCCCGAGCCGAGCGAGCCGGGACGGGTGCGTACGGTCGCCGGAGCGGTACTGGCCATGGCGGGCGTCAGCGCGGCCGGTGCGGCGACGGCGCAGGGCGGGCAGGCCGCCGCGGTGGCCGCGTCGGGTGCGGCGACATCGATGATCATCGCCGTGGCGCTGCTCGGTCCGTGGATCGCCCGGGTGGCAATGAGGGTCCTCGGCACGCCGGTACGACGCGTCGGCGGGGTCTCCGGCTTCCTCGCCGCCAAGTCCGCCGCCGCGCACAATCGGCGCCTCGGTGCGGCGATCACCCCGATCGTGCTGGTCGTCGCGTTCGTCTGCGTACAGCTGGCGGCGGGCTCGACGCTGGAGCGGGCCGCCGACCGGCAGGCCGGTGCCGCGCTCCGGGCCGACCTGGTGGTGACGGGCCCGGCCGCCGGACTGCCGGACGGTGCGGCTCGGGCCGTGCGCGGGGCACCGGGGGTGGCGGCGGCGACCGGTGTGCTGCGCTCCGGTGTCGTCCTCGCGCATCGTGAGATGGGTGATCCGAAGCTGGACCGGTTCCCGGTGCTGGGGGTGACGGCGGACCAGCTGTCCGGCACGCTCGATCCGCGGGTCACCGCGGGCGATCCGGCGGACCTCACCGGCCGGGGCACGGTGGCGGTCGGCGAGGACCGGGCCGCCGATCTCGGTGTCGGCGTCGGCGACCCGGTGGAACTCCGTCTCGGCGACGGCACCGAGGTGCGACTCCGTGTGGTGGCGCTCTACGAACGGGCGCTGGGACTCGGTGAGTTCATGCTGCCGCGCGAGGCACTGGCCGGGCACGTCTCGGCCCTTCGCGACCAGCTGATCCTGATCCGTTCGACGGACGGCACGGCGGCCTCCGCCGCCACCGCCGCTTCGGTACGACGTGCGCTCGCCCCGTACACGGGTGTGCGGGTCCGTCCCGCGACGGCCGACGACGTACGGATCGCACCGTCGTCGTCGGACCAGGACAACGCGATGGTCATCATCGGTGTCGGGGTGATCGGTGGCTTCGCGCTGCTCGCGGTGATCAGCACGCTGTCCCTGATCACGGTGGGCCGCCGCCCCGAGTTCCGGCTGCTGCGGATGGTCGGTGCGGGCCGCCGTCAGGTGCGGCGGATGCTGGTGCTGGAGACGGGACTGGTGGCGGTGGCCGGGCTGGCGATCGGCACACTGGTCGCGGCGGTACCGCTGGTGGCGTTCGCGGTGTCGACGACCGGTTCGGTGCCGTATCTGCCACCGGTGCAGTACGGGGTGCTCGCCCTGGCCGTGACCGTCGCGGCGGGTGCGGGGACGCTGGGGCCGGCATCGTCCGGTGGCCGGTTCGTCCTCGGGCGCCGCAGGTGAGGACGGCTCCCGTGGTCCCGTCCGGCAGCCGCGGGGCAGCGCGTCACGGCGCTGCGGGCAGGGGCAGCGCTCCCTCCCGTACCGCCGCCGCGGCCAGTGCGTCGAGCACCGGGGCGATCAGCGGATGTCCCTCCGCCCCCTGCCGCACCGCGGCGAAGACCCGGCGGGTCGGCGCGCTGCCCTCCACCGGCCGCACCACCACGCCCGTCAGCTCCATCCCCAGCAGCGCCGACCGCGGCACCAACGCCACCCCGGCCCCCGCCCCGGCCAGCGCGACCACCGCGCGGAAGTCGTCCGAGGAGTGCTCCAGCCTTGGCTGGAAACCGGCGAACTCGCAGGACAGGACCACCACGTCGTGGCAGGGGTTGCCGGGGTAGGGGCCGATCCACGCGTCCTTCTCCAGGTCGGCGATGGCCACCTGTGTCCGGCCGGCCAGCCGGTGCCCGACCGGCAGCACCGCGTCGAAGGGCTCGGAGTACAGCGGCACCCGGGTCAGCCGGCGGTCGTCCTCGCCCGGGGCGCCCCGGTACTCGACGGCGACGGCCACGTCGACCTGCCGGTCGAGCACCATCGGCACACTCGCGTCGCCCTCGGCATCCTGGACCCGGACCCGGATGCCGGGCGCGGTACGCGTCAGTTCGGCGATGGCGGGGGCGAGGACCAGGCCGATGCCGGTGGCGAACGCGGCGACGGTGACCGTGCCCGCGTCCCCCGCGCTGTAGGCGGCGAGCTCCGCCTCGGCCCGTTCCAGCTGGGCGAGCACCGCGTTGGTGTGGGTCAGCAGGATCTCCCCGGCGGGGGTGAGCCGGGCGCCGCGCGCGCCCCGTTCGACGAGCCGGTGTCCGGTCTCCTGCTCCAGCGCGGCGAGCTGCTGGGAGACCGCGGAGGGGGTGAGGTAGAGCGCGGCGGCTGCGGCCGTCACCGTGCGGTGGTCGGCCACCGCACGGAGGATCCGCAACCGCCGTGAATCGATCATGTGACCCATTGTCCCAGGTCACGGAGGGAACCCCGCCGCCGGGCGGGGCTCCCGGGTGAGGCCCCCGGGTGCTACTCCCCCAGCGCGGCCCGCGCGTCGACGAACGCGTCCACGGCCCGGTTCACGTCCTGTGTGGAGTGCGCGGCGGAGAGCTGGACGCGGATCCGGGCCGCGCCCTGCGGGACGACCGGGTAGGAGAACCCGATCACGTACACACCGCGCTCCAGGAGGAGCTCCGCCATCCGGCCTGCCTTCGCCGCGTCCCCGATCATGACGGGGGCGATGGCGTGGTCGCCGGGCAGGATGTCGAAGCCCTCCTCGGTCATCCGGGTACGGAAGAGCGCGGTGTTGGCGTTGAGCTGCTCGCGCAGGTCGCCGGCGGCCTCCAGCAGGTCGAGGACCTTGAGCGAGGCCGCCGCGATGACCGGGGCGAGGGAGTTGGAGAAGAGGTACGGGCGGGAGCGCTGGCGCAGCAGCGCGACGATCTCGGCGCGCGCCGCGACATAGCCGCCGGACGCGCCGCCGAGCGCCTTGCCGAGGGTGCCGGTGATGATGTCGACCCGGTCCATCACGTCGTGCAGCTCCGGCGTGCCACGGCCGCCGGGGCCGACGAAGCCGACGGCGTGCGAGTCGTCGACCATGACCATGGCGTCGTAGCGCTCGGCCAGGTCGCAGATCTCGCGCAGCGGCGCGACGTACCCGTCCATGGAGAACACACCGTCGGTGACGACGAGCCTGCGCCGGGCGCCGGACGCCTCCTTGAGCTGCTTCTCCAGGTCGTCCATGTCACGGTTGGCGTAGCGGAACCGCTTGGCCTTGGAGAGGCGGATGCCGTCGATGATGGAGGCGTGGTTGAGGGCGTCGGAGATGACCGCGTCCTCCGGGCCGAGGACGGTCTCGAAGACACCGCCGTTGGCGTCGAAGCAGGAGGAGTAGAGGATCGTGTCCTCCTGGCCGAGGAACGTGGAGAGCCGCTGCTCCAGTTCCTTGTGGACCTCCTGGGTGCCGCAGATGAAGCGGACCGAGGCCATGCCGTAGCCCCAGCGGTCCAGCGCCTCGTGGGCGGCGGCGATCACCTCGGGGTGGTCGGCGAGGCCCAGGTAGTTGTTGGCGCAGAAGTTGAGCACCTCACCGGGCCGGCCGCCCGCGGTGACGGCGACCGACGCGGACTGCGGGGTGCCGATGACGCGCTCGGGCTTGTGCAGTCCGGCGGCCTCGATCTCTTCGAGGGTGGTGCGCATGTCGTCGCGTACGGAGTCGAACATGAGGGGTGTCTCCCAGCTGTCTACGGTGGCGTCGTCTACGGAGGCGTCGGGTCAGGAGGTCCAGTCGAGGATGACCTTGCCGCCGCGGCCGCTCGCCGCGTCGTCGAAGGCCGCTTCGAAGTCGCGGTAGCCGTACCGGCCGGTGATCACGGGGGCGAGGTCGAGGCCGCCCTCCAGCAGTACGGACATGGCGTACCAGGTCTCGTACATCTCACGGCCGTAGATGCCCTTGACGGTGATCATCGAGGTGACGATGCGGGCCCAGTCGACGGCGAACTCCTCGGACGGCAGTCCGAGCATGGCGATCCGGCCGCCGTGCGTCATGTTCGCGATCATGTCGCGCATGGCCTCGGGCCGGCCGGACATCTCCAGGCCGACATCGAAGCCCTCGCGCAGTCCGAGGCTCTTCTGGCCGTCGGCGATGGTCTCCTCGCCGACGTTCAGGGCGAGGCTCACGCCGACCTTCCGGGCCAGTTCCAGGCGGGCCTCGCTGACGTCGGTGATGACGACGTTGCGGGCGCCCGCGTGCTTGGCGACGGCCGCGGCCATGATGCCGATCGGCCCGGCGCCGGTGATCAGTACGTCCTCGCCGACCAGCGGGAACGACAGCGCGGTGTGCACGGCGTTGCCGAACGGGTCGAAGATCGCGGCGATGTCGAGGTCGACGGGGACCCGGTGCACCCAGACGTTGGACGCGGGCAGGGCGACGTACTCGGCGAAGGCCCCGTCCCGGCCGACGCCGAGGCCGAGCGTGGAGCGGCACAGGTGGCGGCGGCCGGCCAGACAGTTGCGGCACTTGCCGCACACCAGGTGACCCTCGCCGCTGACCAGGTCGCCGACGTTGATGTCGACGACGTCGGCGCCGGTCTCCGCGACCTCGCCGACGAACTCGTGCCCGAGGACCAGCGGGGTGCGTACGGCCTGCTGCGCCCAGCCGTCGTAGTTGCGGATGTGCAGATCGGTGCCGCAGATACCGGTACGGAGCACCTTGATCAGTACGTCCGAGGGGCCGATCTCCGGCTCCGGCACGTCCATCAGCCAGAGTCCCGGCTCGGCCTTCTGCTTCACGAGTGCCTTCACGGCTGCGGCTCCCTGCGCTGGTGCGGCGTTGAGTACCCCGGGCCGGGGGCATGCCTGTGGGAAGCCTGCGGCCCGGGGAGGATCGAGAGGGACGGGGCAATGGCAGCGCGCGTCGATCGGCTGCCGCGCACCATCCTCTGCCGTCACGGAGAAATCTGCCGCACCCCGCGCCACAGGTCCATCGAGGTTTTCTTAAGCGCGCCCGCAGCTCCGCTTCATGCCGTGCTCCGCCCCGGCGTCACATGTGGGCGCCGCTGCCGCCCGGCGCCCGCGCCGTTCCGCTTCATACCTCCGTGCACAGCCCCAGGAAGCGCGCCCGCCCGCTCCGGACCCGGTAGAGGAACATCCCCGTCCCGGTCGGCACCTGATGGGTGGAGTGGAAGGAGAGCGTCCGGGTGATGCCGGGGTGGCTGGTCCGGAACAGCCGCTGTGCGACGCCACCGCGTTCCGCGCCCGCCGCGCTCGTGGACCGGGCGGCGCGGGCGATCAGCCCGACCGCGTCGTACGCCTCGGCGGACCAGCCGGCCGGCGCGGTCCCGAACCGCTTCCGGTACGCGGCGGTGAAGGCCTTCGCGGCCGGGAGCGCCGCCGGATCGGTGTACGCCTGTGCGAAGACCCATCCTTCGGCGGCCCTTCCCGCGCCGCGGAGGAAGGCGGGTGCCAGGACCGGCCCGACGGACATGCCGGTACCGGTGAATCCGGCATCGGCCAGGGCGGTGGCGCAGCGGGCGCCCCGGCCGGGGGACGATCCGGCGTACACGACCGCGTCCGCTCCCGCCGCGACCGCCGCGTGGGCGGCCGGGGCGAAGGTGGCGGTGTCCGCCCCGACCGTGTGCACGGTCACCTCGGTCCCCTCGATCACGGTGTCCCGGAAGCGGTACGTGATCGACCAGTTGCTCCGGGGGTCGGCACGGTCCTCGACGACGACCACCCGCCGGGCCGGGCGGACCTGGGCCACGTACCGGATCAGGGCGATCGACAGCGAGTCGTCGAAGGGCCGGGTCACGCAGAGGGACTTGGTGCCCGCCCGGTCGGCGGTGGTGGATCCTGCCGCGACGACGACCTGGGCGAGGCGTGCGTTCTCGTAGCGGCCGAGCTCCCGCTTCCCTCGCCCGGTCCCGGGCCCTCCGCTGCGCCGGAACACGCCGCCAGCAGCAGTGGGGCCAACGCCAGGATCCCGTATCTGCGTATCGGCCCGCCGCACATCACGATCGACCACCCCGTCTCCCCGACGCCGCGTCGATCCTATGAGCGCGGGCCGGACACGGGCGGTTCCGGGCAGAACTGTTGCGGCTTCAGGAGGCTGGGGCGGCTGTCGGGCGGCTCGGCGGCCGCTACGCCGCCGGCTCTCCCGCGGGCTCGGCCGGTTCCGGGTCGGTGGCCAGGCGGGCGTGCAGGTGCTCGTCGTGGTACTTCCCGTCGCCGAAGCGGTAGGAGTCGCGCAGTGTGCCCTCGGGGAGATAGCCGCAGCGGTCGGCCACCCGGCAGGAGCCCTCGTTGCCCACCGCGTGGGCTATCTCGATCCGACGGGCATCGGCGGTGGCGAAGCCCCAACTCGTCACCGCCCTGGTCGCCCTGGTGGCGATGCCCCGCCCGCGGGCGGCCGGCAGCGTCCAGTAACCGATCATCGCCAGGCCGTCCTCGCGGTCGACCCAACGCAGTGCGACATTGCCCAGCAGGGCACCTCCGGCTGCTTCCCGCACGGCGAACGAGGCGCTGGCGCCACGGTCCCAGGCCTTGTCCCGCGCCTGCACCCAGGCCAGGGCGGCGCTGCGGTCGGCCGCCGCGAGCGGGCTCCAGAGGGCGATCCGCGGATCCGCCGCCGCGTCCACCAGGCCGTCCAGCACGGCTTCCGACTCGGCGTCCTCCCGACTCCATGGGCGCAGCACCACATCACCGAGGTCGAGTGCGGTGCGGACGAAGGCTCGCCGGTCGATGGGGTCCTGCGCGGTCTGCGGGGGCATGGCTGTGCTCATGGCCCCATTCCTACCCGGCCGTACGGGACCCCGCCAGCGAATTTCCGCCGGTCACGGGCGGTGGTCCGCGGTCCACCCCGGCCCGGGAATTGGACGACTGTTAACCCCCGCGTGCCCTTGTGATTCCCGCACGACACGGACACAACCGATCGAATAGGTCTGGACCACTCGCGGACGCCTTGATCCGCCACCCCATCCAACACTCCCTTTTAACGCTCCCTTCGCAAATGGTCTATACCTTTGACGGTATGGTGGATCACCCGATGCCGCCAAATGCCCGGCCATGGGGGTCTTATGACGATCCATCATCTTCCACAACCACCGTCCGACCACGAGCTCTACTGGTACTTCGGGCCGCAGCGCCGCTGGGTACTGATCAGCACCTCGTTCGCCTTCGCACTCACCGCGGCGACGATGCTGACCTTCGCGCTGCGCGCTCCGGCCCTGTGGGCCTTCCTCGCGGTGCTCGCCCTCAATGTCGTCGCCCTCGCGCTGTCCTCGGTCAACAGCCTGCGCCAGCGGCGACTGACCAGGCGCTCGCACGAGGTGCTCGTCCATGCCTGGGACCCGGCCGAACTGCCCGGTGTGGACCTGTACTTGCCGACCTGCGGCGAGCCGCTCGCCGTTCTGGACAACGCCTACCGCGCAGTCTCGGCGGTCGACTGGCCCGGCGCGCTGACCGTCTGGGTGCTGGACGACGCCGCGAGCCCCGAGGTCGCCGAGCTGGCCGCCTCGTACGGATACCGGTACGTCGTCCGGCCGGACCGGGGTCACCTCAAGAAGGCCGGCAATCTCAACCACGCGCTCACCCTGAGCAGCGCGGAGTACATCGCCATCCTGGACGCCGACTTCGCGCCCCGGCCCGACTTCCTGCGTCATCTCGTCCCGTATCTCGCCGACCCCGGTGTCGGCATCGTGCAGAGCCCGCAGTGCTTCGACACCGACGGGTCGATGAGCTGGATCCAGCGCGCCGCCGGATCGGCCCAGGAGTGGTTCTTCCGCTGGATCCAGCCGTCCCGGGACGCGAGCGACGCCGCGATCTGCTGCGGCAGCAACGCGGTCTACCGCCGCAGCGCCATCGACCTGGCCGGCGGCTTCGCCAGGCTCGACCACAGCGAGGACCTGTTCACCGGGCTCGCACTCCACGAACAGGGGTTCCGCACCCTGTACGTTCCGGTACTGGTGGCCAAGGGCACCTCGCCGGACAACCTGGCGTCCTTCGTCAACCAGCAGTACCGCTGGGCGATGGGCAATCTGCATCTGCTGGGGACGCCCGTCCTCAAGCGCATGGGCGCCCCCTGGCGGATGCGGCTGTGCTTCTACGAAGGCGTCGTCGGCTACCTGACGACGGCGGTGAACACCTTCGCCGCTCCACTGCCGCCGTTGGTGATGCTGTTCCGGTACCCGGACGACGTCCGCCCCTGGCACGTGCTGCCGCTGCTCGCCCCGCTCTGGCTCTGGCACGTACTGCTGCCGCGGATCAGCCGGACCCGCTGGCGGGTGGAGGTGATCCGGGCCAATGTCCTGACGAGCGTCGCCGCCGGGGCCGCCTTTCTGCACACCCTGCGCGGCCGCAGCGCGGCCTGGGTGCCCACCGGGACCGGCGGTGCGGCGAAGGGCGGCATGGCCCGCCGGGTCGTGATCGTCGCCCTCGCCTGGCTCTGCTGCTCCACCGGCGCGGCCGCCGCCGGGCTCGCCCTGGCGGTGGCCCGCAACGGCTGGGAACCCAACTGGGGTCTCATCCTCTACCTGTTGGTGCAGTGCCAGATCAACCTGCCCCTGATACGCGACCTGTTGACCGAACTGCGCCCCGCCGACCCGGCACGCGGGCCCGCGCGGCCGGTACGTCCGACAGGACGCTCCCTGCTGCCCAGGCGCTGGCCCGAAGCGCTGGCCGCCACCACACTTCTCCTGCTCACCGCCCTGCTCGCATCCGGTTGGGTCAACCCGATGCTGCCCTGGCTGAGTTGAAAGGCCCGTCAGATCAATGTCCACGACCATGGCTCCCGGCTTCCGTCGCTCCGGGTTCCGCCCAGACATCGAGGGACTGCGCGCGGTCGCGGTCCTCGGGGTCCTCGCCTTCCACGCGGCCGTGCCCGGCCTGACCGGCGGATTCGTCGGAGTGGATGTCTTCTTCGTCATCTCCGGCTATCTGATCACCGGGCTCCTGGTGCGTGAGGCCGTCACCACCGGGCGCATCCGGCTCGGCGAGTTCTTCTCCCGCCGGGCCCGCCGCCTGCTGCCCTCCGCCGCCGTGGTCCTCGGCGCCGTCGCACTGGCCGGGGCCTGGCTCACCGTCCCGCTGCGCCGCACCGAGCTGGAGTACGACGTGGTGGCCGCGGCGCTGTCCGCCGCCAACTGGCGCTTCGTCCAGCAGCAGACCGACTACCTCGCGGCAGGCCACGGCCAGAGCCCGTTGCTGCACTTCTGGTCGCTGGCGGTGGAGGAGCAGTTCTATCTCTTCTGGGCCCCACTGCTCGCCGGCTTCGTGTACGTCGCCGCCAGGGCGGCACGCCGGGGGCGCGCCGTGCGGTCGGCGGTGACCGCCTTCACCGTACTGCTGACGCTCGGCTCCTTCGCCCTGTCGCTGCGCTGGACCGGTGACTCCGTTTCGCTGGCATACCTCGGAACTCCCTCGCGGGTATGGCAGTTCGGCATCGGTGCGTTACTGGCACTGCTGCCCTGGCACCTGCTGCGCGGCCCTCGCCCGTTGCGCCTGCTGTGCGGGTGGGCGGGGGCCGGGGCACTGTTGTGGTGCATGGTCGAGTACGACGCGTCGACCCCGTACCCCGGATACGCGGCGCTCGTGCCGACGCTGGCCACGGCAGCGGTGATCCTGGCCGGGATACCCGACCGGTCGTCCGGCGGGAGCGCGAACGGCCCGGACGCGTACGGGGTGGGGCGGCTGCTGGCGGGCCGGGCGCCCCGTGCGGTCGGACGGCTCTCCTACACCCTCTACCTGTGGCACTGGCCCGTACTCGTACTCGCGGAGGCCCGCCTCGGCACGCTGGACTGGCCGGCGAAGGCGGCGCTGACGGTGGCGTCCGCATTGCCCGCGCTGGCCACCATGCGCTGGGTCGAGCAGCCGGTGCGTCACAGCAGGACCGTGTCCGAACTGCCCCGGCGGGGACTGTCGGTGGGGGTGTCGGCCGTCACCGTCCCGGTCGTCCTCGCACTGGTGATGGGCACCACGGCCCTGCGGCTGCTGGGCCCGGCCGCACCGGTGGACGTGAAGGGCCTGCCGCCGGGCGCGGCCGAGGGCCCGCATCTGCTGTCGCGGAACGGCACGCCGTTCAAGGACGGCCCCGTGGTGCCCAGTCCCGTGCAGGCGCGCAAGGACTTCCCGCCGGACGGGGCCTGTGAGGTGGCACCGCCGGTGACCAGCAGTCCGCCCTGCCTGTTCGGGGCGACCGGCAGCCCGGACCGGATCGTCCTGCTCGGCGACTCGCATGCCGGTCAGTGGTTCTCCCCGATGCTCGCCCTGGCGGCCCAACGCGGATGGGCTCTTGAGGAGTTGGTGAAGCAGGGCTGCCCACTTCCGGAACTGCGTGTGGTCAACCCACAGTTGGGCCGCACCTATCACGAGTGCGACACCTGGCGTACGGACACCCTGGCCCGGCTCGGCAAGGGGCCCAAGCCCCGTCTCGTCGTGATCGCCTCCCTCAACCGCTACACCGATGACCAGCAACTCCTCACCGAGGGATGGGAGAAGACACTCAAGCCCCTGCGTGCGCTCGGGGTCCCGATCGTGTACCTGGAGGACACCCCCGTGCCGGGGAAGGACATCCCGGCCTGCGTCTCCGGGCACACCACGGACCCGGAGGCATGCGCGTTCGACCGCGACACCGCACGGTGGCCCGACCCGCTGGCGCGGCGGATCGCGTCCGGCCGGCTGCCGGGGGTGCGGGCCGTGTCGGTCGGCCCGGTCCTGTGCCCACCGAAGGGGGCGACCTGCCCGGCGGTGCTGGACCGGATCCTGCTCTACCGGGACGACGCCCATCTGACCGATGTCGCCGCCGTGGTCCTCACGCCCCGGCTCGAACGGCTCCTCTCGGAGGCCGGAGCACTGTCCGGCGGCCCGGGACCGGAGGCGGACGGCTGGACCCGGATCATGCACGACGACTTCGAAGGGCCCGCGGGCAGCCGCCCGTCCGCCGCCCGCTGGAAGTACGACATCGGCACCTGCTATCCGGGCTGCCCGGCCCCGCAGTGGGGAACCGGTGAGATCGAGACCATGACGGAATCGACCGACAACGTGCGCCTGGACGGGAAGGGCTCACTGGAGATCGTCCCCACGCTCAGGGACGGCAAGTGGTACTCCGGCCGGATCGAGTCCCGGCGGGCGGACTTCGCCCCGCCCCCCGGCGGTGTGATGCGGATCGAGGCGTCCATCGCGCTGCCCGATGTCACCGGCTCCGCGGCGGCGGGCTACTGGCCGGCCTTCTGGACCCTGGGAGCGAAGCTCCGCGACGGCTTCACGGGGTGGCCGTCCGTCGGTGAACTCGACGTCATGGAGTCCGTCAACGGCCGCGACACCGTCTTCGGCAGCATGCACTGCGGCACCTTCGAAGGCGGCCCCTGCGAGGAGCCGGTGGGGCTCACCTCGGGACCGCGGCCGTGCCCCGGCTGCCGTACCGCCTTCCACTCCTACGCCGTCGAGGTCGATCTGACGCCCGGCGCCGAGGAAGTGCGCTGGTACCTGGACGGCCGCGTCCACCACCGGGTCACCGAGGCGGGAATGGACTCCCGGACGTGGGACCGGGCGGTGCACCACGGGCTGTTCCTGATCCTGAACGTGGCCATGGGCGGCAAACTCCCGGCCGCCGACGGCGCCACCGCGGGCCCCGGCACCGAGCCGGGACACCCGATGCGCGTCCAGCACGTCACCGTCTCGACCCGGGAGGGCGCCCCCCGCTCCTGACCGACCGCGCCGCGCCGCACACCGAGTCGACTCCGGTGCGTGGCGCGGCGCGGTATCAGGTGTTACGGGTCGGACGCGACATGTCACATGTCACTCGTCGTGCGTCACGCGCCACGCGCCACGCGTCACTCGTCAGGAGAGGGCCAGCTCGGTGACGTTGTTGGCCTCCAGGACCCACGTCGCGCTCAGGCCGCCCTCCTTCACCCGCGCGTCGCCGTCACCCTTGAGTACACCGATGCGGTTGCCGGACAGGGCGATCTGGATGGCCTGGTTGTACTCGTGGACCCAGCTCGCGCTGAGGCCGCCCTCCTTCACGTGTGCCTCGCCGTTGTCCTTCAGGACGCCGATGCGGTTGCCCGACAGTTCGAGCTGGATGATGTCGTCGGCCTCCCGGACCCAGGAGGCGCTGAGGCCGCCTTCCTTCACCCAGGCGACACCGTTGCCGGTGAGGACGCCGATGCGGTTGCCGGCCAGGTCGATGCCGATGGCGTTGTCGGACTCCCTCACCCAGGAGGCGCTGAGGCCGCCTTCCTTCACCCAGGCGACACCGTCACCCGTGACGACCCCGATGCGATTGCCCGACAGTTCGAGCTCCTTGACCTTGTCGGACTCCTTGACCCACGTGGCGCTCAGCCCGCCCTCCTTCACGTAGGCCTCGCCGGTGTCCTTCAGGACGCCGATGCGGTTGCCGGACAGGGCGATCTGCTTGACGTCCGTGGCTTCCTTGACCCACGTGGCGCTGAGGCCGCCTTCCTTCACCCAGGCGACACCGTCACCCGTGACGACCCCGATGCGATTGCCCGACAGGGCAATCTGCTTGACGTCCCCCGACTCCTTGACCCATGTGGCGCTGAGGCCGCCCTCCTTCACGTAGGCGTCGCCGTTGACACGCAGGGTGCCGATGCGGTTGCCGCCGTCGCCGGAGACCGTGCCGGGAACCGCGTTGGCCGTGGACGGACCAGCGAGACCGGCCAGCGCCAGAACGGCTGCTGCCGCGGAGAGAGTCTTGAGATTCAACGGAGTAACTCCTGTACACAGAGGGACCCTTGGGCCCAATGAGCAGTGCCCTCGGGGGATTGAGCAATCCGGAGACGATCAACGACTGAAGGGGCAGCGGGTGCCGGGGCCATTGGGGTGAGGGAGGCGCATTGAGCAGGGCTCGCCGCGCGCCGTGCCCCACGAGCCCGGCCGGGTCCGGACGAAGGCCCGGGTGACCTTCCGGCAGGGTGCGTGCGGGGCGGTGTGCCTTGATAGCGTCGCTCCCGCGATTGCGGACCGCTCCCCGCCGGGGTCGTCGCTGCGCCCGGACGGCCCGCCCTCGACGGGCGGCCTGCGGAGCGGGCGTGCTGACGGTACGGGGACGTTCGCGGCAAGGACGAAGAGGGCCGACGCATGAGCCTCGCGCAGTTGCACTACACCTCTGCCACCGCGGGGGACGACGGGGGCGGCGCACGGTTCACGGCCGTCAGCGCCGGCATACCCACGCCGGTGCTGGCGGAGGCCGAGCAGCTCCTCGGCTACGCGCCGCCCGCCGGAGCTCCTTACCACCCCACCACCGGCGAACTCCGTTCGTTTCCCGAGGCGTTCAGCTTCAGCACCCTGTCCGACGGCAGTCATCTGCTGAGCCGCACCGTGGCGCTCGACGGCCCCGGCGCCGGCGGTTTCCACGCGCACGCGGTGCACCTTCCGGCCGGTACCCGGCTGCCGGGCGACGCGCTGCCGATCACGGCCTGGCGGTCGCCGAACTGGGCCTCCGTCGCGCCCGTCGGCGGCACCCCCGGCCCCATGGCCGCCCTGCCCGCCTCCGCCGCCTTCGGCCCCGAGGCGCTCAACGACTTCGCGGTCTCCCGGAGCCCCTGGCTGGCGGCGGTCTTCGCCGACCTGCGCCGGGTGTGCGAGGAGCCGGCGCAGGCGCGGCTCGTTCTCGTGGAGCGGCAGTGCGCCGATGTGGCCCGGTGGATCGCCCTGGCCGGAGCCGTACTGCCGCCGGAGACCGCTCAGCGGCTGACCTTCACGACCTACACCCGTCGGCCGTCCGGTTCCCCGCACCAGATCGTCGGGGTGCTGCCGGAGGACGCCCCCGAACCGACCGGCCCGGACGGCGCGTTCCTGGGGTGCGCGACTGCACCGGGGCGCGCCCCGGCGAGCCGGTGGGCGATGCCTGGGCCGAGACCTGCGCCCGGATCTGGCGCAACCGGTCCCCCGAGCTGTTCCGGGTGGCGGCGGAGCTGCCCGGCGAACCCTTCGCCGCCGGGCCGCTCGCGGTGACGGCACTCTGCGCGGGCGTCCCGCTCGGCCCCGACGGGCGCGCCGCGGCGGCGAACTGGGCGGCCGAGCGGCCGTACGCGCTGGACGAGGAGCGGACCCGGCAGCTGACCGACGCGCTGACCGCTCCCGGCCTCGACCGCACCAGCACCGAACTGTCAGGGGTCGCAAGGCTGTTGACCGCCCTCGACGGCCGGTCCGCCGCCGCCACGACCGCGACGCTCGGCGCCCTGCTGGTGACGGAGGCGGTCCATGGCGGCGATGTCGCACTCGATCCGCCCGCGCGCTCGGTCTTCGCCGGACCGGCCGGGGAGCGTGCCGTCGCCGCGCTGGTCACGGCTCTGGGCGACGACCTCCGTACCGAACTCGCCACCGGTACGCCCCTCGCGACCCCCGCGACGCCCGTTCCCGGGCGGAGCATGGGGCGTGCCGTGCAGTTGCTGCGGATCGCTCGGCTGCTCGATGTGGACTGCGCGGAACTGCTCCCCGACGTCGTGGGCCGGATGGCCCGGTCCCTGCTGGGCGAAGGGCCGGCCGACTGCGCCGCGGTGCTGCTCGATCTGCTGGACGAACAGTTCGATGTCCGTACGGCGCTGCTCGGCGAGCTGGACCGGATCGCCCCGCAGGATCCGTCGGCGACGGAGCGGCTGCTGGCGGAGGTCGCGCTGCCGTTCACCGGGGCACAGGCACTGCCGCATCTGCGGATGTGCGCGGCGGCGCCGGACGCCAGGGCAGGCGGCGGCGACGACCGGGTGAAGGTGCTGAACACGGTGCTGCGCGCCGGTGGAATGTCACCGTTCACCGAGCCGTTGGTGCTGCGTACGGCGGTGGGTCTCGCCTGGGGCGACGGCACCCCCACGGCGGGCGAGGCCCGGCTGCTGCTGGGCGGGAGCACTTCCGACGCGCACCGTACGGCCGGTACGTGGGCCGTGCTCGTCGCGGCGGCGCTCGGTGCCCCCGCCGACGACGCGGCGGCCCCCGAGCTCGCCCATGACCTGTTGCGCGGTTTCCCGCAGGAGATCGACGCGCGGACGCGCGGCGCCCTGCTTCTCCTGGAGTTCGCCCGGGACGTCCGCTCGGGGGCGGCGGAGCCCGGCTGGGCGGAAGGGGCCCGGAAGCTGTGTGCCGGGGCCGAACCGGTGGAGCCGGGCGTGCGCGAGCAGGCGTTCGGCGCCCTGGCCGGGCAGCTGCTCGCCCCGGACCGGCCGGAGGCGGAGCTGTACGCGTTCGTCCACAGCGACGACCCGGATCTCATCGCGGCCTACGGCAACGCCGCCCGGCAGGACGCGGTGCTCGCCCGACTGCGCTCCGACCCGGCCTATGTCGCCGACTGCTTCACCGTCTGGAGCTCCCACCCGCACGCGGGCCGTGCCTGGGGCGAGACCCGGGCGGCGCTGCTGGAGGAGGTGCTGCGTCCGGTGGTGCGCGGCCTGTCGGCCGGCGAGGTGGCTGCGGTGGAGGAAGCCGCCGAGCGCGCGGGCAGCAGCCGTACGGCGGAGGCGTTCCGGACGTGGAACCGGCCGGGCGGCCTCCGAAGGCGGCTCGGCAGCAGACTGGCGGCGCGGGTGCGCCGGTCGTGAACGACATCCTCCGGCAGTCGCGGGCGGGCCACGGAAGTCGTGGCCCGTCCGGGGCGACCGGTACCGTGTGACCTATCGATCTCGTGCGCTCCCGGCGGGCTGCGTGACACCCCCAGGAGGAACAGATGACGACGAACCGCGGACGCAAGGACGTCATCCGGGACCGGATGGCCGCGACCGGCGAGTCGTACAACGTCGCCGCCCGCAATCTGAAGGCCATGAAGGACATGGGCGCCACGCGTGAGGCCGTCCTCACCCAGCGCTGGCGTCCCGCCGACACACTCGACGTCCCCTGCCCCTGCGGCGGCACGTGCGAGCCCGGTGAGCGGTGCGAGCGCTGCCACGCGCTCCACCGGCACGTGGCGCGCTACCCCGGCAGCGTCACGGACGTGGAGACCTGGGCCGACCGTTACGACTGCATGGGCTGCGCGTCCTCGTACATCCTGACCGTGGTGCTGCCCGGTCGGCCGTGGGGTGTCGCCGAGACCGTGATCCGTGGCGGATCCGCGGAGCCGGTCGTGCGGGCCCGGGTGTTCCCGGGTGTCGCCCATCCGCTGCTGCGGCCGGAGGGCGCCGAGGACGAGACCGAGGACTGACGACCGGCGCCGGCCCACGCCCCCGCGCCCGCCCCCGTCAAGGCGGAGGCCCCGGCCGCCCCGGAGTCACCGGACGGCCTGGACGACGGTCGCTCCCACCGCGACGGCGAGGACCAGGGACGCGACGACCAGGGACCGCGGGTTGCCGAAGTTGACCGTCCAGCCGATGCCGACCCGTTTGGGCACCAGGACCCCGGGATCATCGGCATTGACGTAGATCGTGCCGGCGCCGCGCCAGAAGCGGTCGTCGTCCCGCGCGACCAGTCCGGTGCTCTCCTCGCCCGTGTCCTCCGGCAGCCTGCTGCCGAAGGGCCCGACGCGCAGGACGAACCGGGCGACCACGACAAGCACCGCGACGAACGGCACGCCCGTGACGGCCAGGGTCACGACCGTCGAACGGGTGTCGCTCCAGATCAGCGCGGACAGCCCGAGCAGCATCAGATTCACCAGGGCGGTGATGCCCATCGCGGAGCGGGCCGTGACGATGAGGTAGCGGCGGTACCGTGCGGCGCCGGCCACCGGGCGTGCCACATCGAGGTCGGCACGGGCCCGGAGCAGTCCGGCGACGACGGCGGCCATGGTGAGGGTGAGGAGGACCTGGCCGAGGACGAGGCTGAAAGCGGTCCACACACTGGTCGTGTACATGTGATAGACGGTTCCGCCGGAGGAGCGTTCGGGCAGTGCGATGCGGTCGGGCAGACCGGGGTAGACGACGACGCCCGCGGCGATGCTGACGGCGATCACGACGAGCGCGGGGACGGTCCAGCCCCAGGGGAAGCGGACCGGGTCGGTGCGCAGGGACGTGTCCACGACGGAGCCCTGCCGGGCCTGTCCGTACCATCCACCCTCCGCCTTCGCGCGGGCGATGCCGCGGTGGGCCCGTACCCACAGGGCGGCGGCGAGGGCGCAGAGCAGCAGGGAACCGGCGGCTCCGGCGGTGAGGGTGCCGAGCGCGGCGCCGAGCGCCGAGGCGAGCACGGTGACGACGGCCGCGGCGACGAGCATCGCACCGCGGTAGCGACTGCGTTGTTCCTCGACGGCGGCGGCGCGCGCCTTGTCCGGCGGTACGCGGACGCCGAAGGGTACGGCGGAGGGGTTGAGGAGCGGGCTGGGGGCGGTGTACAGGACGGCGCTCAGCGCCGCGAGTATGCCGAAACTGAGAGCTGCGTCGACCAGCAAGGTGTTCACCTGTCCGTTCTTGTCGCTGATCCCGGTGGAGCGGGGCACCGCACCGGGACACGGAATGACGTTTCGGGGTCCCGTGCCGCGCGCCGTTCCGCGCGGGACGTCGTGCCGCGGCCCAGGCCTCCCGCCCGGCCCCACGGGTCAGGACTTTTCGTCCTCCCTCCCGGGGAAGCCGTCCAGAACCGCCGCGACATGTCTCTTCACCTCCTCCTTCGCGATCCCTCGCACGTCCAGCTCGGCAAGGAGGGTGCGCATCCGCGCCTCCCAGTCGACGCCGGCCCGCAGTTCGTCCGACGGCTGCTTGACGTCCGGCCGGACCGCCGCACCGCTCTTGCGGTTGATGCGGATGATCCCTTCGCGTCGTAGCAGGTCATAGGCCTTGTTGACGGTGTGGAAGTTGATCGCCAGGTCGACGGCCAGCTGCCTGGTGGAAGGAAGACCGGCACCGGGCGCCAACGCCCCTTCCGCGATGGCTTCCACCACCCGGTCCCGGATCTGCTGATAAATCGGCACCTCGCTGTCGAGGTCGAGCACTAGGTACACGCCCCATACTCTATCTGCTATACATCTAATAGAACAGACGCTCATGGCAAATGCGGCAGCGCGACGGCCCTGCGCAACTGCCCAGGGGCCGCCCAGGCCCCCGATGGAGGGTGAATCCCCATGGCACTGATGAACATCTCCGACACCGGCCTCACCATCGAGTTCACCGGTCGTGAGCGCATATGGATCCGGCGCGATCCGCTGACCGTCCCGCTCACCGCGGTCCGCCGGGTGACCGTCCTCGACCATCCCCTGCGCGCCGCCCACGGCGCCCGCAAGGGCCTGCACGCCCCCGGAGTCGCCAAGATCGGCACCTGGGGGTTGCTCACCGGCCCTCGCCGGCTCGTGGCCGCCTACCGGGACAGGCCGGGACTGCGCGTGGAGCTGGACCGCGCCGCCGGTGGCGGCTTCGACGAGCTCGTCCTCTCGCTCGACGACGCCCAGCGGCTGGCGCGGCTCATCGAGCAGCGGGTGGGGAGCACCCGATGAGCGGGCGGCCGCAGGGCCTGCGTATCGAAGTCGACGGGCTGACCAAGCGGTTCGGCCGTGTCCGGGCCGTCGAGGGTCTGAGCTTCACCGTGCGGCCGGGCGTCGTGACGGGCTTCCTCGGCCCCAACGGCGCGGGCAAGACCACGACGATGCGGATGATCCTCGGCCTGGTGAGGCCCACCGCGGGCACCGCCACCATCGGCGGACAGCGGTACGCGGAGCTGTCCAGGCCCTCAGCCACCGTGGGTGCCGTGCTCGACGCCTCCGCGGTCCACCCCGGCCACACGGCACGGGACCATCTGCACATCTACCGCACCATGGGCGGCCACCCGGCCGACCGGGTCGACCGGGTGCTGACCCGGCTGGGACTCGTGCAGGCGGCGGACCGCCGGACCCGCACCTTCTCCACGGGCATGCGGCAGCGGCTCGGCCTCGCCACCGCCCTGCTGGGCGACCCGCGGGTGCTGCTGCTGGACGAGCCGGGCAACGGACTCGACCCCGAAGGCATCGCCTGGCTGCGCGGCCTGCTGCGCGAGCTGGCGGCCGAGGGGCGCACGGTGCTGGTGTCCAGCCACGTGCTGAGCGAGGTGCAGCAGATCGTCGAGGACGTCGTCGTGATCCGCGAGGGCCGACTGGTGGCGGCGGGACCGCTGACGGAGATCGAGCGGCTCTCGCCCGGCACGGTACTGGTCCGCTCCCCGGACGCGGCGGCGCTGCGCGCCGCACTGCTGCGCGGCACCGCGGGGGCCGGCGCGGCCGACCGGGTGGACCTCATGCCGGACGGAACGCTGCGCGTGTACGGGATGGCCGACTCCGCCGTCGCCGATCTGGCCGCCGCCGAACGGCTGCGCGTGTACGGGCTGACCGCCAAAACGAGCCTGGAGCAGCTCTTCCTCCGGCTGGCGGGAGACGACGCACCGGCCGGCCACGACCGGCCGCCGGCACTGGCGAACGAGGAGCGGGACCGGCGATGAACGCACTGATCAAGGCGGAGTTCCGGCGACTGGCCGCCACCCGTCTCCCGCTGTGGGCACTCCTCGCGGCCGTCGCCCTGGGCGGCGGCATGGTGGGGGTGATGACGCTGGTCGGCCCGGAGAACTTCGATCCGCCGGCGCCCGGCCTGAACACCGAGGAGGGTGTCCGCTCCGTCCTCGGGATGCTGAGCTTCACGGTGTTCCTGCCGGCCGCGCTCGGCACCCTGGCGATGACCGGGGAATACCGCCACCGCACCGCCACGTACACCTTTCTCCACGCCCCTCGGCGCCGGCAGGTGCTCACCGCCAAGCTCGTCGCGTACGGCGTCGCCGGCCTGGTGTACGGGCTGGTGCTCACCGGCACCGCCGGGGCCGCCTTCTTCGGGGGCGCCGCGGCGCGCGGGGTGATTCCCGGCATGACCACCGGTGAAGTGGTGGCACTGCTGCTCGGGCCGGCCCTGGCGATGGCGGTGTACACCCTGCTGGGCGTGGCCGCCGGGGCGCTGATCCGCCACCAGGTCGCGGCGCTGGCCGTCGTCGTCGGTTATCTGTACGCGGGTGAGTACCTGCTGATGATGATCCCGGGCGTCAGACTCCTCTACCCGGTGCTGCCCGGTGGTGCCACGGCGTCCCTGACCGGCTTCAGCTATGTCGCGGACACGATGGCCGCGGAGCCGGCGACCGGCCCGGTGCCGCTGCTCTCCCCCGTCGGCGGCGGGCTGCTGCTCGCCGGCTACGCCCTGGCCGCGGCGTTCGTGGCGGTCCTGGTGCCGATGCGCAGGGACGTGCACTGAGCCCGCACGGCGGAGCGGGCGCCCCGGAACGCGTTCGTTCCGCGGCACCCGTCCCGGCTCTCGTCCCTCAGCCCTCGTCCGGGGCCAGGCGCAGCGAGATCGAGTTGATGCAGTACCGCTGGTCCGTCGGGGTCGGGTAGCCCTCGCCCTCGAAGACATGGCCGAGGTGCGATCCGCAGCGGGCACAGCGGACCTCGGTGCGAACCATGCCGTGACTGCGGTCCTGGATCAGTTCGACCGCGTCCGTGTCCTTCGGGTCGTAGAAGGACGGCCAGCCGCAGTGCGACTCGAATTTGGTGTCCGAGCGGAACAGATCGGCACCACAGGCGCGGCAGGAGTAGACGCCCGTGGTCCTGGTGTCGGTGTATTCACCGACGAAGGCGGGTTCGGTGCCGGCCTGGCGCAGGACCGCGTACTCGGCCGGCGTCAGCTCCGCCCGCCACTGCTCGTCCGGCTTCTCGATGTCGTACGACACGGCGCTCCCTCAGCTCGACAGATGGTCCAGGATCTGCGGGCCGAGGTCCGTGACGTCGCCCGCTCCCATGGTGAGAACGAGGTCGCCGGGCTTCGCCATTCCCGCGATGGTCCCCGGGACCGCGGCCTTGTCGTGGACAGCGGTGACGTCGGCGCCCGCGGAGCGCGCGGCGTCGATGATCAGGTCGCTGGTGATACCGGGGATCGGGTCCTCGCGGGCCGGGTAGATGTCCAGCACCACGGAGCCGTCGGCCAGCGCGAGGGCCTGGCCCATCTCGGTGCCCAGCTCCTGGGTGCGGGAGAAGAGGTGGGGCTGGAACACGACCAGGAGGCGGGCGTCGGACGCGGCGCCGCGCATCGCTTCGAGGTCCGCGGTCATCTCGGTGGGGTGGTGCGCGTACGAGTCGATGACCTGGACGCCCGCCGCCTCGCCCTTGAGCTGCAGGCGGCGCTTGACCCCGGTGTACTTGCCGAGGGCCGAGGCCAGGTTGTGGGCCGGGATGCCGAGGGCGACACCGGCGGCGAGGGCCGCGACGGCGTTGAGGGCGTAGTGGCGGCCGGGCACGGAGACCGTGAACGTGAGGTACTTCCCGTTCAGGATGACCGTGACCTCGCTGGTCAGGCCGCGCGGGGTGATCTTGTGGACCCGTACGTCGGCGGTCCCGGACTCGCCGTAGGTGACGACGTTCAGCGAGGGGAGGGCACGGACCCGCTCGGTCAGCTCGACGGCGCCGGCCTGGTCGGCGGCGATCACCAGGGTGCCGCCCGGGACGATCTTGCCGGTGAAGGCCTCGAACGACTCGTAGATCTCGTCCATCGAGGCGTAGTTCGCGTGGTGGTCCAGCTCGACGTTGAGGACGATCGCGACCTCGGGGTCGTACTTCTGGAAGCTGCGGTCGCTCTCGTCCGCCTCGGCGACGAAGATCGCGCCCTCGCCGTGCGCGGCGTTGGTGCCGGGGCCGGCCAGGTCGCCGCCGATGGCGTACGAGGGGTCGAGGTTCAGCTCGGTCAGGGCGACGGCCAGCATCGACGTGGTGGTCGTCTTGCCGTGCGTACCGGCCACCGCGATGGCGCGCAGGCCGCCCATGAGCGAGGCGAGCGCGTCGGAGCGGTGCACGACGGGGACCGACAGCTCGGCGGCGCGCAGCAGCTCCGGGTTGTCGGCGCGGATGGCGCTGGAGACGACCACGCACGAGGCGTCGTCCGCCAGATGTCCGGCGGCGTGCCCGATGTGGACGGTCGCCCCCAGCGCCCGCAGCGCCTCGGCGGTACCCGACTCCTTGGCGTCGCTGCCCGCGACCTTGGCACCGCGCTGGGCGAGGATCTTCGCGATGCCCGACATTCCGGCGCCGCCGATGCCGATGAAGTGCGGCCGTTCCATGGCGGCAGGAATACCGGGTGCCATGCGTGTGTCTCCCAGAAGTCGATACGAGTACCGGAGCCGGTACGGGGTGCCCGCCCAGCCTATTCGCTGTGCGCGAAGAGCTTGAGCACCGGTACGCCGACCTTGTGGCGGGCCCTGGACGCCCAGTCCCGGTGGAAGAACTCCTCGACGTAGTGCGGCGCGGTCAGCACGATGACCTCGTCCGCCTCCGCGTCCTCGACCACGGACTTCAGCTTGTCCAGGGGGTGGTCCTCGATCACCTGTCCGACCGCTTCGGAGCCTGCCTGCCGCAGGGCCTCCAGTGATACTTCGAGCGCGAGTTCGGCGGGCTGTCTGGCGTTCTTGCCCTCCGGCTCCTCACTCTCCCGGGCGGCTTCCTTCAGTTCGCCCATCGCCAGGTCGTCGATCGCCCGCAGCAGCACATCGGCCTGGTCACCGCGCGGCTGCATGAGCACGACGAAGGAGATCGGCTCCTCCCCGTGCAGGGTGGTGACGAACTCGACGTCCTCGGAGGTGAGGGGCTTCTCGATCATCAAAACGCTGGTGAACACCACGGGTGCCCTTCTGCTTCAGTGGCCGTCGCCGGTCACTGCTGAAACCATCCTTCCCCGTGCTCGCACGGGGTCTGCGAGAGTAATTGTGCCCACCGGAGGCTAACCGGAACGGCAAATTCCGCCCATTGTCAGATCCGACGGTACCGAGTGAAGAGGAACCCGGCCTCTTCCAGCATCGACGCCAGGGCGAATCGTTCCGGCACAGCGACCGAGGGGCCGCCCGCGATCCGCTGCGCGTCTCCGGCGGTCAGCATCGGCGAGAGGGTCAGACAGAGCTCGTCCAGCACCCCGGCGGCCACGAACTGACCGAGCATCCTCGGGCCGCCCTCGGTCAGCAGCCGCTTGAGTCCGCGGTCCGCCAGCTCCCGTACGGCCCTGGCAGGGTCCACCCGGGAGCCCTCCCCCGCGATCACCACCTCGGCGCCCGCCCGGCGCGCCTCCTCGATCCGGGCCGGAGGGGCTCCGGCGCCGGTCAGCACCAGGGTCGGGACGAGCGGCTCGGTGAAGAGCGGCAACGAGAAGTCGAGGTCCAGACTGCCGCTCACCACGGCAATCGCGGGCGCGGGGCCCTGTCCGGCCGCGGCCCGCCGGGCGGCGAAGGCCTCACGGGCCCTGGCGGGGCGGTAGCCCTCCAGGCGTACCGTCTCCGCCCCGGCCAGCACCACGTCCGCCAGGCCGCGCAGGGTGCCGAAGATCCGCATGTCGCTCTCGCAGGAGATCGGCTGCGAGCGGCCGTCGTGCTGGGCGGCCCCGTCGAGGGTCGAAACCATGTTGGCGCGCAGCCAGGGGCCGTCCTGCTCGGGGTAGGCGTAGGCGTCGGCCAGCGCGTCCAGGCTCCACTCCCCCTCGTGGTCAGCCGGTGTCAGGTCGGTCACAGGGAAGAGGCGTCGCATGTCCTGCAGTCTGGCACGGCCCTTAAGGTTGAGAGTTGTGTCGTCCTCCACAGCCCTGCCGGGGCAGAGCCCCATAGCCGAAACGGCCCCCCTGTCCCTCTGCGCACTCGAGCCCCGCGTTCCCGCCGACCGGCTGGTCGCCGAGATGGTGCCGCCGCCGCGCTTCGACTCCGTACGCTTCGATACGTACGTGCCGGACCCCAACCAGCCGAGCCAGACCGAGGCGGTCGAGGTCCTGGGCGACTTCGCGGCCGGGCTCGGCGGCGCGCACGTCAGCGGCTCGGGCAAGACCGGAAGAGCGCGAAGCGCGTCCTTCGAGGGGTGGTGGCGTGCGACGGGCGGGCGGTTCAGCAGGAAGCCCGCCGCTCCGTCGGCGCCCCTCGGGGTCTACCTCGACGGCGGTTACGGCGTCGGCAAGACCCATCTGCTGGCCTCCCTCTGGCACGCCACCCCCGCCGCCCCCTCGCTGAAGGCGTTCGGCACCTTCGTCGAGCTGACCAACCTGGTCGGCGCGCTGGGCTTCCAGCAGACCGTGCAGACGCTGAGCGGGCACCGGCTGCTGTGCATCGACGAGTTCGAACTGGACGACCCGGGCGACACCGTGCTGGTGTCGTCGCTGCTGAGCCGGCTGGTCGAGGCGGGGGTCGCGCTCGCCGCCACCTCCAACACGCTGCCCGGCAAGCTCGGCGAGGGCCGGTTCGCCGCGGCCGACTTCCTGCGGGAGATCCAGGGGCTGTCCGCGCACTTCCGTCCGCTGCGGATCGACGGCGAGGACTACCGCCACCGCGGGCTGCCCGAGGCCCCGCCGCCGTACTCCGACGAGCAGGTCACCAGGGCCGCGTACGCCACCGAGGGCGCCAGCCTGGACGACTTCCCCTCGCTGCTCGACCATCTCGCCCGGGTCCATCCGAGCCGCTACGGCGCGCTGACGGACGGTCTGCGGGCGGTCTGCCTCACCGAGGTACAGCCGGTTCCCGACCAGTCGACCGCACTGCGGCTCGTCGTCCTCGCGGACCGGCTGTACGACCGGGAGGTCCCGGTGCTCGCCTCCGGGCTGCCGTTCGACCGGCTGTTCAGTGAGGAGATGCTGAACGGCGGATACCGGAAGAAGTACTTCCGGGCGATCTCCCGGCTGACGGCGCTGGCGCGCGACGCGAAGGGGCTGGTGGCGCAGTAGGTTCGGGGACGTACCTCCCCCTCGGAGCCCTCGGGCGCCGAGGGGCTCCCGTATCGACCGCGCACACCGTTTGAAGGGATTCGGCATGGCAACCACGCGTCAGGCTCACACGGTCTGGGAAGGCAACCTGCTCGAGGGCAAGGGGGTCGTCACCCTCGACTCCTCCGGCATCGGCGAGTTCGATGTCTCCTGGCCGTCCCGCGCGGAGAAGCCGAACGGAAAGACCAGCCCCGAGGAGCTCATCGCGGCGGCCCACTCCAGCTGCTTCTCGATGGCGCTGGCCCACGGTCTGGCCGCGGCCGGCACCCCGTCGACCCAGCTGACCACCACGGCCGACGTCACCCTCCAGCCCGGCACCGGCATCACCGGTATCCACCTCACCGTCCAGGGCCAGGTGCCCGGTATCGACGAGGCGGACTTCGTCAAGGCCGCCGAGGACGCGAAGGCGAACTGCCCGGTCAGCCAGGCGCTGACCGGCACGACGATCACGCTCTCCGCCTCGCTGACCTGACCACAGGGGCCACTCCCGGCCCGGGACACACCTGGGGGCCCGGTGACCCGCATGGTTCCCGCGCGGCGATACGCGTGCTACACACATGCGGGTCACTTCTCCTGTCCGCCAGCAGGGAGTTGCCTCATGTCATCAGAAACGTCACGACCGACCGCGGAAACGTCACGCCTGTCCGCCACCCGTCGCCAGGTCCTGGCCGGCAGCGGCGCGGCCGTTGCCTCGATCGCCTTCACCGGGGCGTTCTCCGAACTCTTCGCGGGTACCGCGGCCGCCCGGGGACACAGCGGGTACGGCCCGCTGGTGCCCGACCCCGACGGTCTGCTCGACCTTCCGAAGGGCTTCCGCTACCGCGTCCTGTCCAGGGAGGGCGACCGGCTCCGCTCCGGCGAGGGCCCGGTACCCAGCAACCACGACGGCATGGCCGCCTTCGCCGGCCGTCACGGACACGTCCGTCTGGTCCGCAACCACGAGAACCGCGTCACCGCGAAGCTCCAGGTCCCGGTCGTCGAGGGCCTCACCTACGACCCGATGGGCAAGGGCGGCTGTACGGCCCTGGAGCTGGACGGCCGCAACAACGTCCTCGGCGAACGCGTCGCCATCGCCGGTACGGCGGTGAACTGCGCGGGCGGCCGTACCCCTTGGAACACCTGGCTGACCTGCGAGGAGACCGAGGACAGAGCCGGTACCAACGGCTACACCAAGGACCACGGCTTCATCTTCGAGGTGGACGGCGCCGATCCGCACCGCACCGGGGCCGTGCCGCTCACCGCGATGGGCCGCTTCCAGCACGAGGCCATCGCGATCGACCCGAAGAGCGGGATCGTCTACGAGACGGAGGACGCGTTCGACAAGCCGTTCGGGCTCTTCTACCGCTTCCTGCCGAACAAACCGCTCGGCGGCACGGGCTCGCTGCGGGCCGGCGGCCATCTGGAGGCCATGCGGGTGCCGGGCGTGCCCGACCTCTCCGTGGTCCAGGAGACCGGGGCGAGCTTCGAGGGCATCGAGTGGGTCCCCGTACCGGACCCGCTGGCGGCCGAGACGCCGATCCGGTTCCAGGACTTCGGCCCGAAGGGCATCACGCACGCGCAGAAGCTGGAGGGCTGCTACTGGGGCGGCTCCTCGGTCTACTTCGTCTCCAGCTTCGCGCACAGCTCGCAGGGGTCGGCCGCCGACCACTACGGCCAGGTGTGGCGGTACGAGCCGAAGCGGCGCCGCCTCACGCTCGTGATCGTCTTCGGCCCCGGCACGGACGTGCAACTGCCGGGCGAGTCCCCGGACAACATCTGCCTCGCCGCCGACGGCGGGCTGATGGTGTGCGAGGACGGCGACGGCGCGCAGCATGTGTTCGGACTGACGCGGGGCGGCGAGGTCTACGCGATGGCGCGGGGCCGGCAGAACATCGGGACACCGCAGGAGCCCGAGTGGGGAGAGTTCGCCGGGGTCACGTTCGCTCCGGACGGCGGGACGATGTATGTGAACTGCTACACACCGGGGACGACGTTCGCGGTGACGGGGCCGTGGCGCTGACGCGCTGAGCCACGAGGGGCCGGGGGCGGACAGTCGATGTCCGCCCCCCGTGCGCTGCCCGAACGGCCCGCGTCCCGACGGACATCGGCCGCAGAAGCTGCGGCGGGGATCCACGCATGGAGATAGGCTCCCGCCTGGTTCCGCGCGCCTCCGCGGAACCCGTTCGCACCGACGGGGACGGAACACACCTCACCCTCGACGGTGCACCGCATGCCTTCCGCAGCCTCGAAACCAACCCCCGATGGGACGTGAACCATGAGGCAAGAAACCGCACGGCACGACATCACCGTCGTCGGCGGCGGTCTGGCCGGTGTCTGCGCGGCGATTGCCGCCGCCCGGCTGGGCCGTACCGTGGCACTGATCAACAACCGGCCGGTTCTCGGCGGGAATTCAAGCAGTGAAGTCCGGGTCTGGGTCGTCGGCGCCACCGCACACGGCAACAACCACAACGCCCGTGAGGGCGGCATCATGGGCGAACTCTTCGTCGAGAACCAGTTCCGCAACCCGGACGGGAATCCGTACTACTGGGACATGGTCGTGCTGGACGCGGTCCGGGCCGAGCCCGGGATCACGCTCTACCTCAACACCGACGTGCGGGAGGTGGACGCGGACGGGCCCGAGGACGCCCGGCACATCAACGCCGTCACCGGGTGGATGATGGGCTCCGAGCGGCTCATCCGCTTCGAGAGCGAGCTGTTCCTGGACTGTTCGGGAGACGGCCTGGTCGGCGCCCTGGCGGGTGCCCGCCACCGCATCGGCCGGGAGTCGCGGGCGGAGTACCTCGAACCGTGGGCGCCGGAGGAGGCCGATCGCATCACGCTGGGATCGACCCTGCTCTTCTACACCAAGGACGCGGGGCACCCGGTCAAGTACGTGCCGCCGTCCTTCGCCAAGAACATCGCCGAGACCTCGATTCCGCAGCGCCGCATCATCAAGTCCGGTGACAACGGCTGTGCTTACTGGTGGATCGAGTTCGGCGGCGAGCTGGACACGGTGCATGACAACGATGCCATCCGTGACGAGTTGTGGGCGGTCATCCACGGCATCTGGGACCACATCAAGAACTCGGGCGAGTTCGACGCCGCCAACATGACGCTGGAGTGGGTGGGTTCGGTGCCCGGCAAGCGCGAGTACCGGCGCTTCCTCGGTGACTACGTGCTCCACCAGGGCGACATACTCGGCCAGACCGAATTCGCCGACCGGATCGCGTTCGGCGGCTGGTCCATCGATCTGCATCCGCCGAAGGGCATGTACGCCGACGGGGACGGCGCCAAGCAGCGCTACGCGGACGGGATTTACCACATTCCCTACCGAAGCCTGTACTCGGTGAACACGACGAACCTGCTCTTCGCCGGGCGCAACATCTCCTCCAGCCATGTCGCCTTCGGCTCGACCCGGGTCATGGCGACCTGCGCGACGATCGGCCAGGCCGCGGGCACCGCCGCCGCGCTGTGCGCCGCCCGGGGTGTCGCCCCGCGCGCACTCGATGTGCCCGTGCTGCAGCGCGCCCTGCTGCGGGAGGACGCCTCCGTCATCGGTCTGGCGTCGGCCGACCCGGACGACCTGGCCCTGCGCGCCACCGTCGCGGCCTCGTCCAGCCTGACCGACTTCGGTGTCGGAACACTGCGGGAGCGCCTGCCGCTGACCGCCGACGCCGGCCTGGTGCTTCCCGTCGACCCCGAACTGACCGGCCTCGAACTGCTCGTCGACGCCGAGCGGGACACGGAACTCGTCGTCGAGCTCCACGACCCGGAGCTCGGACAGAACTACGTCCCCCGCCGCCTCGTCGACACCGTCACCGTGCCGGTCGCCGCCGGGTCGAAGCAGTGGGTCGCGACGGGGCTCCGGTGGACGCCGGAGAGCGCCCGCAACGCCTTCGTCGTCGTACGGGCCAATGAGGACCTCGCCCTGTACAGCACCGACGGGCCGGCCCCGGGCGTGCTCGCCCTCACCCGCGTCCCGCTGGACCCGCGTGCCGAGTCGCCGCAGCCGCTGCGCGAGTGGACCGACAGGGGCCTGCTGCGCCGCGGCTTCTGCTTCCGGGCGGGCGAGACCGCCGCGTACGCCCCCGCCAAGGCCGTGGACGGCTACGCCCGCCCGTACGCCGGTCCGCACATGTGGGTCTCCGAGCCCCTCCGGGAGGGCGTGGGAGCCTGGCTGGAGCTTGCCTGGCCGCAGCCGGTCACGCTCCGCCGGATCGATGTCCTCGCCGACGACGACGTCAACGAGGACCTGATCAACCTGCATCACCACCGGACCCCGTTCGACACGCTGCCGACCCTGCTGCGGGACTACCGCGTCGAAGAGCGCGATGCGGACGGCACCTGGCGGACCGTCTCCCGCACGACGGACAACCGGCGCCGCCGCCAGGTGCACACCCTGGACGAGCCGGTCACGTCGACGGCTCTGAGGATCGTCGTCGAGGCGACCAACGGAGCCGCCTCGGCGCACGTTGTCGCGGTTCGCGCGTACGCGTAGGAGCGGACCGCCCGGCGGACCCGCCGGGCGGACCCGCGGGACGGATCATCCGGGGCGGCGATTCGACGGCCCGGGTGAATCCGCGCGCGACTCCGACGGAGGCAAGCGCCATATCCACCTACTAGTCACACAGCTAGATAGTTTCCGCTAGTGACTCATTCCGTGCGGAAAATGACGGCTCTGACCGTTCTTGGTGTGGTGCTCGGCAGCCTCACCGGCTGTGGGGGCCACGGCAGCACGCCCGCCGACGGCCCCTCGGCCTCAGGGCGTACGCCTTTCGTGGTCCATGCTCCGTCGCACCCGGTCTCGGTACCGCCGCCCACCATGCCTCCGGGCCCCGGGGCACAGACACCCGTCTTCACCCACGGGGTGAGGACCGGCGAGAAGGTGGTGGCGCTGACCTTCGACGCCGACATGACGGCCGCCGAGGGGCCCCGCGCGGCAGCGGGCGAGCACTTCGACAACCCCGGACTGATCGCGCTGCTGCGCGAGTTGAAGGTGCCCGCGACGGTGTTCATGACGGGGCGGTGGGCCGAGGAGTACCCGGCGCAGGCCAGGTCCATCGGCGCCGATCCCCTCTTCGAGGTCGGCAACCACTCGTACAGCCACTACGCCTTCACGTCCCCCTGCTACGGGCTGCCGACCGTGGCGAAGGGCGACATGCGCGCCGATACGGCGCGGGCCTTCGCCTCGTTCCGGAAGGCCGGCGTGCGCAATACGGTGCCGTACTTCCGCTTCCCCGGCGGCTGTTACGACGATGCGTCGCTGCGCGCGCTCACGCCCGAGAAGGTGACGGCGGTGCAGTGGGACGTCGTCAGCGGCGACGCCTTCGCGACGAACGCGGACGCGGTGGCCGAGCAGGTGCTGGAAGGGGTGCAGCCGGGCTCACTGGTCGTCATGCACTGCACCCGCAGCGCGGCGCCGGTCACGGACGAGGCGGTACGCCAGGTGGTCCCCGAACTGCGCAGACGCGGATACCGCTTCGTGAAGGTCTCCGACCTGATCCGGGCGGCGCAGCGCTGAGGCCTGCCCCGTTAGCCGGAGCATGCCGTGCGCTGGGCCTCCTGCCATTCGCAGACCGGGCAGAGGGTGATGCCCCTGACCGACTCCGGGTACTCGGTCGGCTTCCGGCAGAGCACGCACTCGGCGTACGGAGGGCCCACGGCGGTCTCCGTCCCGGTGGCCGCGGGGTCCGCGGCCGGTGTACCGCAGTACGCCTCTTCCCTGCGTCCATCCATGCGCTCGTCCATGCGTACGAGCCTACTCAGCCGCGCAGGGAAGCCAGCTTGCAGGCGAGCGCGGCCGCCGCGGCGGCGAGGGCGGCGGCGGCCACGAACGGCAGGACGGGCAGGTGGACCGTGCCCGTCCGCGAGCCGGTGACCAGGTCCGTCACGGCGGAGTTCGCGGGCGAACCGCTGGTCACGAGGGCCAGCAGCGCGGCCGACACGGTGCCGGCGACGGACCAGCCCCGCCGGCGCAGCAGCGGCCGGGTGCAGAGCGCACCGACCACCGCCCCCAGCAGCACACAGCAGGCGACGGCGAGCAGTCCGGCGATCCCGGCGGGCAGCAGCGCCACCCGGACGGCGTTGTCGGTGCTGGCCGGCTTGCTGATCAGCAGCACGGTCAAGGTGGCGGCCACGCCCAGCAGCCCGCCGCAGCCGAGTGCGGCAAGCAGCGATGCCAGATGCGCCTTCGGCGATCCCACCACCGCGGCGGTCACGGTCCGGGCGGCGGGCGGTTCCTGGTTGACGCAGAGCTGTACGAGCCAGGCGGTGACGGGCAGGAGCCCGGCGGCGGCGTAGCCGAGCGAGTCGAGGACGGGCTGCCCCCACTGCACGCCGATGCCGACGAAGGCCACGTACAGCAGGACCGGGGCGAGCCAGCGCTGGGAGCGGACCAGCAGGGCGGTCTGGTAGCGGAGGAGGGCGGTCATGATGCCTCGGGGGTCGGGGTGCGGTGCGGGGGCCCGTCGGTCCCCGGGCCCGCCACGCGGCCGGGGGCGGCGGCCAGTTGCCGGATGTGCCAGGGCGGGCGCGCGGTGAGCAGGGCGCGCAGCAGCGCGTCGGAGTGCGCGGCCGCGACGGTGAGCCGCACGCCCCCGTCGGCCCCGGGCGTGTGCTCCGGCGCGCCCGGCAGCCCGGCGGGGAGCACGGCGCCGGGCGGGCCCGCCGCCTCGATCCGTACCCGCGGGCCCGTCTCGACGGACCGTGCCCCGGATGTGGCGAACAGGCCGTTCCCCTCGATCCGGAACACGGCGTCGGCCGCCCCGGCGAGCCTGCGCGGGTCGTGGTCGACGAAGACGACGGTGGCGCCGGCCGCGACCCGTTCGGCCACGGCCCGGTCCAGCTCGTCGCGGGCCGCCGTGTCGAGCCCGGTCCATGCCTCGTCCAGGATCAGCAGCTCCGGCTCGGCGAGGAGCGCCTGGGCGACGGCGACCTTCTGGCTGGTGCCCTTGGAGAGGTCCGGGAGCGGTGTACGGGCGTGGCCGGCGGCCCCGAAGCGTTCGAGCCACGATCGGGCGCGCTCCGCCGCCTCGGAGGTCCGCAGGCCGTGGATACGGCCGAGGTGGACGAGGTACCCGGCCGCGGTGAACGGCAACGCGGCCGAGAAGCGTTCGGGGACGTACGCCGTGCGCGGCCGGCGGCCGGTGATCCGGCCCTCCGTCGGGGAGTCGATCCCGGCGAGCAGCCTCAGCAGGGTCGACTTCCCGGTGCCGTTGGCGCCCTCGATCCGGATCAGGGTGTGCGCGGGCAGGTCGAGGTCGACCCCGCGCAGCACCCACGGTCCGCCGAGGCCGTACCGGCGGCCGACGCCTGTCAGGTTCAGTTGGCCGTCGCCTTCTCGGGCTTGGCCTCGCTGGGTCGTACGATCACGAAGCCCTCGCCGTCCAGCCGCAGTTGGACGGCCTCGCCGGATCCGCCGCGGATCATGGAGCCGAAGCTCTGCGAGCGGTGCAGCGAGGTGTTCAGGTTGGCGCTCCAGCCGACCACGGCGTCCGTGTCGACGCAGACCGGCTGCTGGGGCGTGACGGGTATCACGATGGGGTGGCCCTCACACATCAGGCCGAGCTTGCCGTATCCGGTGAAGACGCTGTTGAAGAGCCCGCCACCGGTCATCCCGGCGCCCTTCACGGTCTTGATCTCGTAGGAGAGCGTGGAGTCGAAGCAGAGCACGTTGCGGCCGTTGATCGTGAGGACGTCGCCGTGCTCCATGTCCACGATGAAGCAGTTGGCGGCCTCGTGCGCGAACCATGCCTCGCCCTGGCCGCGGACCGCCATCAGCGGCAGCCCCTCGCCGGTCACGGCGCGCTTGAGCATGCCGCCTATGCCCTGGCCCTTGCGCTCGAACTGCAGATCGCCGCGGAAGGCGATCATCGAACCCTGGCGGGCGTGCATCTCGCCGTTGACGGCGTACTTGATGGATTTGGCGTTCTGCAGGGTCATCCCGGGGGCCGTTGCCTGCTGCGCCATGTTCTCGCTGGAAAAGAGATCGCTCTTCATGCGGTGCATCCTCACCCGGAGCGTTTCATTCCGCCAAGAATCATTTTCCGGGCGGCTGGCAGACTGGACGGGTGAGCAGCAATGACACCCCCGTATCCCCGTCCGCATCCCCGGCCACGCCCCACTCACCTGCGGCGGACAGCCCGTTCAGGACGGAGCCGACGAGCCTCGACGAGGCACCGCAGTACGTGCTCCCGCTCGTGGTGCACATCGAGAAGACGGCTCCCCCGGCCCGTACCGACGCTCTGCGGACCGCCGCCCGCGCGGTGCTCGTGATGCTCTCCGACGAGCGCTCGGACGGCGAGGGCGAGTGGGCGCGGGCGATGCGGGACTGGCAGGACGCCCGGATCCGCAAGGTGGTGCGGCGGGCGCGCGGCGCGGAGTGGCGCAAGGCGTCCGCGCTGCCGGGCATCACGGTCACGGGCGAGAGCGCCGAGGTGCGGGTCTTCCCGCCGGTGCCTCTGGACGGCTGGCCGAAGGAGCTGGCGAAGCTCCAGGTCTCGGGGACGGATCTGGACGATCCCGAGCCGCCCGCCGCGCCCGATCCCTCGGGCCCGGTGCTGTGGCTCAACCCGGAGCTGGACATGTCTGCGGGCAAGACCATGGCGCAGGCCGGACACGGTGCGCAGCTCGCCTGGTGGGAACTGCCGGAGACCGAGCGCAAGGCGTGGCGCGAGGCGGGCTTTCCGCTCTCCGTCGCCACCGCGGAGCCGGGCCGCTGGCAGGAACTCACGGTGAGTGGGCTTCCGGTGGTGCATGACGCCGGGTTCACCGAGATCGCTCCCGGCTCGTGCACGGTGGTCGCCGACCATCCGGCACTGCGACGCGGCTGAGCGCGGGCGGGGCGGCTCCGTCGCGTCCGTCCCCGAGGACCCGCCCCCGAGGACCGTCCCCGCCCCGACCGCCCCGGACCGGGAACCTCAAATCAAGCTCTGAACGTCCTCCTGTTCGGATTCAGCACCGCCCTCCGGGGCCATGAGCCCTGCACGGTGCGAAGGAGGGGGACGGCATGGAGCTGGGAATAGGTATCGGCTGGCGGCCGGAGATCGCGGACGCCGTCGAGGCGCTGCCCGGGATCGACTGGGTGGAGGCGGTGGCGGAGAACATCTGCACCGGCCATCTGCCCGATTCGCTGGTACGGCTCAGGGAGCGCGGGGTCACGGTCGTGCCGCACGGCGTCTCACTGGGCCTCGGCGGGGCCGACCGCCCCGACGCGGGACGGCTCGCGGATCTCGCCGCCCGCGCCGAGCTGCTCTCCGCGCCCCTGGTGACCGAGCACATCGCGTTCGTACGGGCCGGGGGGCCGCGCACCTCTTCGCCGGGGCTGGAAGCGGGCCATCTGCTGCCCGTCCCGCGGACCCGGGACGCCTTGGACGTGCTGTGCGAGAACGTACGCGTCGCGCAGGACTCGCTGCCGGTGCCGCTGGCCCTGGAGAACATCGCGGCGCTGATCTCCTGGCCGGGCGAGGAGCTGACCGAGGGGCAGTTCCTGGCGGAGCTGGTCGAGCGCACCGGGGTCCGGCTGCTGATCGACGTCGCCAATCTGCACACCAACCACGTCAACCGGGGCGAGGACCCGGCCACCGCGCTCGACGAGCTGCCGGTGGAGGCCATCGCGTACGTACATGTGGCGGGCGGCGTCGAGAAGGACGGCGTCTGGCACGACACCCACGCCCACCCGGTCACCGCGCCCGTCCTCGACGTCCTCGCCGAACTCCGTTCCCGGGTCGACCCGCCCGGTGTCCTCCTGGAACGCGACGACGACTTCCCGCCGGCCGGGGAACTGGCGGGCGAACTGGACACGATCCGCGCCACCTTGGACCGGTCTGCGGCGCACATGACGCGGTCCGTGCCGGGTTGCCGTCCGGCCGCGCGGACCGTGGCGTCCGCGCCCCCGGACGCGACGCGCGACCGGCTCGCGGCCGCCCAGAACGCGCTGCTCTGCGCCCTCGTCGCGGGTGGCCCCGCCCCGCAGGGCTTCGACCGGCGCCGCCTCGGGATCCAGAGCCGCGCCCTGGCCGCCAAGCGGGCCGGGGTCGTCGCCAAGCTGGCACCGGAGCTGCCGCAGATCCTGGGCGCCGGCTACCGGGACGCCTTCCTGGCGTACGCCACGGCCCGCCCCATGTCCGCCGGATACCGGCGCGACGCGCTGGACTTCGCCGAGGAGCTGCTGATTGCGGGCCGACCCGCCGACGACGCCGCCCGGCGCCGGCTGACCCACTGGTGGCAGGACCGGGCCGGCGCGCGCCCGCCGCGCCGCACCACCCGGTTCGTACGAGCGGCCCGCGCGGCCCTGACAGGAAGGTGACCGGCATGAACACCGTGGCACTGCTGGTGGATCTCGGCATCGCGCTCTCCTCCGTCGTTCTGGTCGTGGGGCTCGCGCGTGCCCGTGGCGGCGTCGGCGGCTCCGTCCACGACCTCTACGAAGTCGCCTTCCTCAACGGTGGTCCGGGCAGGGTCGTGGACACCGCGCTCACCGCGATGCGGGCGGACGGACGGCTGGCCGTCGGGGGTCCCGGAATCGTCGCCGTCCAGCGGGCCGAGGCCCGTGACCCGGTGGAGCGCGCGGTGCTCCAGGAGTACGCCCTGGCCCCCAGCGGCGCGCTGCACACCCTGCGCGAGGCGGTGATGCGGCACCCCGCGGTGCAGGAGATCGGCGACGGGCTCGCGGCCCGCGGTCTGCTGGCCGCGCCCGCCGCGAGCCGGGTATGGCGCCGCTGGGGCTTGGCCCAGGGACTGGTCTGCGTACTGGCCGTGCCGCTCACCATCGTGGCGACCGTCACACAGTCGCTGTCCGACGAACTGTCCCCGGACTCCCCCTTGCCCTTCGTCTTCAAGGTGCTCCCGGCCCTGATCCCCGGCTTCCTCATCGGCTTCGTCTGCACCGGCATCGCCCGGGGACGCGTCACCAGGTCGGGGCGGCGGGCCGCCGAGGCGTACCGCTCCGCCCGAGCGGGCAACCCTCAGCCGGCCCATCTGGTCGCCACGCTCGGGCTGCGGGCCCTCCCCGATCCCGAGCTCCAGGCGCAGTTGATCGCGGCGGCCCGGATGCAGCAGGGCGGACGGGCGTCCGGGCGGCAGGCACGCTCGGTGGCTGCGGCGTCCACGGGCGCCTCCGCCCTGCTCCTCGCACCGGTGGTGTGGTGTGCCGGCACGAGCCCCGGTCACGGCAGTTGCGGGAGCTCCGGCGACGGGGGCAGCGGCGGGGGCGGGTGCAGTTCCGGGTCGGGCTGTGGATCGGGGTCCGGCTGCGGCGGGTCGAGCGGCTCCGGCTGCGGCGGCAGCAGCGGTTCCAGCTGCTCCAGCAGCAGCTGTGGTGGCGGGTCCAGCAGCTGTGGTGGTGGGTCCAGTTGTGGCAGTTAGGACCTGCCCGGCGCCGCCGAACCGTCCGCATGATGAACAGGCCATGGCTTTCCACGCCCGTCCCGCATAGGAATCCGCCATGCTCTGGGTTCTGTTTCTGTTGGTCGCATGGGGTGCGGCAGCCATCTCGTGCGCCCGGCTCTGCCTCGTCTCGGCCCGCACGGGACTGCTGTCCGCCGCCTCCTCGGATCCCGCGGAGAGCACCGGCTCCGGCCATGAACTGACCCTGTACGAGACGGCGTTCCTGGCCGGCGGTCCTCACCGGGTGGTCGATCTGGCGCTGGTCACCATGCATCTGCGACGACGGCTGCTGCTCGCCCACACCGGCTGGGCGACGGTCGTCGACCCGGAGGGCCGGGACGAGATGGAGCGCACGGTGATACGTGCGATAGGCCCGCAGGGCCAGGCCCCGATACCTCCGGTACGGACGGCCGCGGCGACCGCCGACGCCGTGCGTGCCCTGGCCGACCGGCTCGTCGCCGCCGGCCTGGCGCTGCCGCGCGGTGCCGGGACCGATGTCGGCGCCGCGGTGCGCGCGGTGCGGGGCGCGACTCTGCTGGTGCTCGCGATGGGCGCGGTCACGCTGCTGATGCCCGGTCAGAAGCACGGTCCCGGCGGCCCGGTGGTGTCGCTGCTCGTGTGGTTCGGACTGCCGTTCGCGCTGACGGTCGGCTGTCTGGCCATCGCCCGGATGGAGATCCATCCGTACAGCTCGTGGGCCTCGCCCGCCGGTCAGCGGCTGCTGGCCGCGAACGACGTGCCGGCCGCCGGGGCGGACCGCGACGTCCTGGCGGTGATCGCCGTACGGGGTGTGCGCGCCGTGGACGATCCGGCGCTGCGGGCCGCGCTCGGCGGCGGGGCGGGCGGACCGCTGCGGTAGAACGGCCGGTCCGTCACGGGGTTGGTGCGTGCCGAAGGACGCCGGTGGGGGGGGGGGGAAGAGGGAGGGACCACGAAAAAGGACAAAGGGGGGGGGGAGAAAGGGAGAAAGGAAAACACCGCTCCTTCCCCCCCTTCTTCTCCT